>JBBQFA010000194.1:0-5398 GCA_038321515.1 Thermoleophilia bacterium
CTCGACGTACCGCGAGTGCAGCGTGTAGTCGCGGAGCGTGACGCCCGAGCCGCCCGGCACGAGGTCGATCCCGCCAAGCTTGTCGCCGGCCGCAGCGAGCCACTCACGCCAGGGGGACAAGCGGCCGGCCAGGGCGCCGCCAAGGACGACGCTGCCGGCTGCGAAACCGGCGCCGAGCACAAAGCCGCGGCGCGTGATGCCGGCCTCTCGCGGCCAAACGCCGAGCTCGGTGCGCATCGGGTCTCGCGTCTCGTCCACGATGCCGATGGTACCGCACCTGCCTGCGGAATCCGTCCGGCGAGCCGGAGGGGCCCGCGCGGCCTGTTGCCGCGCGGGCCTCACGCACGTATCATCGCGAGCGACGGTCCCAACCCTCCAAAGGAGTGCACCCGCGTGTTCCCCCTCGTCGTAGAGCCCCAGAAGATCGGAGCCCTCGACGCCGGTATGCGCTGGCGCACCGAGTGTCATCGATGGACCGTCGTGCCGCTACACCACTCGTAACCCTCGCAGGAGGCGGCGCCCACGCTGCGTGTGCGCCGCCGCCTCCGCCGGCCCGCCGGCCTCCCGGCCGGATCCTCGGCGGACCGTTCTCCCGTCCTCTTCAGGCTGCGAGGGACCATGCCCGACTTTGGCGACATACTCGACATCGACCTCACCAGCGGCGCCGGCAAGCGCCGGCCCTTTGACGAAGCCGCCGCCCGCTTCATGCTCGGTGGCCGGGGCCTCGGCGCACTCGAGCTCTGGCGGCGGACCACTGCCGACACCGACCCGCTCAGCCCGTCCAACCCGCTGATCCTCGCCGCCGGGCTACTCACCGGCAGCGGCGCGCCGACCGCAGCCCGCATGCAGGTCACGGCGCGCTCGCCGCTCACGGGGCTGCTCGGCAGCTCCAACATCGGTGGCGGCTTTGGCTTCGCGATGCGCTCCGCCGGCATCGCGGCGCTCGTACTGCACGGCCGCGCCCCGCACTTCTCCAGCTTGTCGCTTGGCCCCGGCGGCGTCGAGCTCCAGGACGCCCGGAGCCTGGTCGGCCTGGAGTGCGACGCGGCCCAGGCCGCGCTCGCGGAGCGCGTGCCGGGCGGCCACGGCGAGGCGCTCGTCATCGGCCCGGCCGGCGAGCGCCTGCTGCCGCTGGCCTGCCTCGTCTCGCGCCGCGGCCACGCCGCCGGCCGCACGGGCCTCGGCGCCGTGCTCGGCGCCAAGAACCTCAAGGGCATCGTCGCCGGCATGAACGCCGAAGCGACGCCGGTGCGCACCGGCGAGCCGGCGCGTCTGGCGCGCGCCTACGTCAAGCAGATCGTATCCGCCGCGTCCTTCAAGGACTTCTCGCGCTACGGCAGCACCTTCGGCGTGGAGTGGGGCAACGAGCGCGGCCTTCTCGCCACGCGCAACTACGCGACCGGCTACTCCGCCGGAACTGCCCGACTCGACAGCGTGAGCGTGCATCAGTTCTTTCAGCAGCGCTCCGGATGTCGCCACTGCCCGGTGCAGTGCAAGGCGGACATGCGCATTGCGGCCGCCGGCGGCGACCTCGTCGGTCAGCGGCCGGACTTCGAATCCATGGTCGCCTGGGGGCCCAAGCTCGGCATCGCCGACGCGGCGGCGGTCGTGCGTCTGCACAACCGCTGCGACGCCCTGGGTCTTGACTCGATCTCGGCCGGCAGCGCCATCGCCTTCGCCATCGACGTCTTTGAGCGCGGCATGATCTCGAGCGACGACACCGAGGGGCTCGAACTGCGCTGGGGCGACGCCGAGGTCGTCGGCGAACTCCTCGAGCGCATGGCCACCGGAGAGGGCTTTGCCGGCCTGCTGGCGCACGGCGTGCGCCGCGCCGCGCTCGAGATCGGCCGCGGGTCGCACCGCTATGCCTACCACGTCAAAGGCCTCGAGCTCGCCGCCTTTGACCCTCGCGCCGCCTGGGGCACCGCCCTCGGCTACGCGGTCTCGAGCCGCGGCGGCGACTACGCCAGCGTCTACGCTCACCACGAGTTCGACCCACCGGAGGGCGTCGCCGAGCGCCTCTACGGCTCGCGCGAGGCGGCCGACCCATTCTCTCCCGCCGGCAAAGCGTCCATGGTGCGCCGTAGCCTGATCGTGAGCGCCGTCGTCGATGCGCTCGGGCTCTGCAAGGTACCGGTGATGAGCCTGCTGAACCGCTTCGACCTGGAGCTCGAGGCCGAGCTCACCGAGGCGTTCGCCGGGTTGCCCCTGACTGCGGAGGAGCTCTACGTCGCGGGCGAGCGCATCGTCACTCTGGAGCGGCTGTTCAACCTGCGTGCCGGCGCGGATGCGGATGCCGACCGCCTGCCGGTGCGGTTCACGGAGCGCGACCTCGACAGCGTCGGACGCGAGAGCGCCGTCGTGGACGTCTACGAGCTGCGACGCGAGCTCTACGGACTCATGGGATGGGGCCAGGATGGCGTACCATCAGGGAGTACAGTGACGGCACTCGGGCTTGAGGAGGTCGTGGCGTGAGCGACGAGCACAGGATGACCGCGGCGATCGTCGGCGCCCCGGAGTTCATCGTCCCGTGGCTCGACCGCTTCTACGATGCGCGCGATGCGGAACTCGTACTCGCCGCAGCCGGCGGTGGGGACGCAGCCGGCAGCGTAGACGCGGGCGCGCCGGCGGGCGCGCCGCCGGAGGAGCTCGACCGCGCGGTGCGCCGCGCCGTCCTGGACCGCGACGAGGCCGGCGCCTACGCGCCGGCCTCCTTCGCCGACCGGCTCGACATCTGCGCGATGTTCGAGGGGTGGCGAGACATCCCCGACGACGTCCGCCGGCTCCTGGCCGAGTGGGCGACGGAAGACTACGCCGCGGGAGTCCGCGACGACCTCGAGGCGTTGAAACGTGGCGATCCGTGCGGCCCCCGGGAGATCGACTACACGTATCTGCTGCTGCCCGAGGCGGAGGCAGTGATCGCCGCCGAGGAGCACGTCTACCTGTGGCCCTGCGACTGCCGGGCGATCGTCGGGAGCTGCGACAAGATGCTCGACGCCTGCCTGCGCTTCGACAACGACCGCGGGCTCGGTGAGGAGATCTCGAAGGAGCGAGCCGTCGAGATCCTCCGGATGACCGACGCCGCCGGTCTCACGCACACCGACTACCTGGGCCGCAGCGCCGGCGACACACACGCCATCTGCAACTGCTGCACCGACTGCTGCTTTCCGCACAGGGCAGCGGCGCTGCTGGACGCCGAGAGCGTGTGGCCACGCCGCCGCCATCTGGCGGTCATCGATCGTGAGGAGTGCACGCAGTGCGGCACCTGCGCCCTGCGCTGCCCGTTCGAGGCCATCACGATGAGTGCCGACGACGAGCCGCTGGTCGAGGCCGCCGAGTGCCGCGGCTGCGGCCTGTGCTCCACCGGCTGCCCAGCCGACGCCATCGCCATGCGGCCGCTCGGCGCGCCGGCCTGAGCCGCGAGGCGCGGCCGGTCCGCGCGTCGGCGCCCCTCACGGTCGTCGTCCCAGGCGACCGGGACACGTCGGCCTACTCGGTCGGCGTCGTCGGGTGCGTCGCGACCCCGCGCTTGTGGGCGTGCGGAGTGACGACCGCGCGGCCGAGAATGCTGCCGGCGCGAAGGCGCTCGTAGGCCTCGTCCGCGCGCTCGAGAGGGAACGGCTCGACGCGCGCCTTGATCCGGCCTGCGCGCGCCAGTTCGAGTACCTCGTTGAGCTCGGGGATACTCCCCCAGTATGGCATCGTCAGGCTGCAATCCCACGGCAGGGCTCCGTAGCCGAAGGGCACTGTGCCGCCGCCGAGGCCGATGATGCGCACCGCTCCGCCGAGCCGCGCGCAACCAGCCGCCAGCCGCATCGTCTCGTCCGTGCCGGCGCAGTCGAGCACCACCATCGCGCCCAGCCCGCGCGTGACCTCGCGGATCTCACCGGCCGCCGACGGGCCGGCCATGACCGTCACGTCCGCCCCGAGCTCACGCGCGAACCGCAGTTTGGCCTCGCTCACGTCGATGGCGATCACCCGGGCGGAGGAGAGCGCGCCCAGGAGCTGTACGGCCATGTGCCCCAGCCCACCGACCCCGATCACGAGCGCCGAGGTGCCGGGCGCCAGCAGCGGCAGTGCCGACTTGATGGCGTGGTAGGGGGTCAGCGCGGCGTCGGCCAGCGGCGCCGCGTCGCGAGGGTCCAGGTCGTCCAGAGGGATGAGCCAGCGAGCCTCGGGTACCAGCATGTACTCCGCCATGCCGCCGTCGCGGCCGAAGCCGCCGATGGCCACGTCTTCGCGGGCCGTGCGCTCGCAGAGCGGCTCGCGGCCCTCCCTGCAGGCGGCGCAGCGGCCGCAGCCCCAGGCGCCGTACACCGCGACCGGGTCTCCCGGACTCCATCCCATGACACCCGGTCCGACGGCCTCGACCCAGCCGGCGTTCTCGTGACCGAGCGTGAACGGCAGGTCGTAGGCATGAGCGCCCGGCGGCCAGTCCATGACGCTGAGGTCGGTGTGGCACGCGCAGGCGCCGGCGACCTTGATGAGCACCTCCCCGATCCCGGGTTCCGGCACGGGGACGTCACGGAGTTCCGGCGGCTGTTGCCACGCGACGAGCTGGTACGCCTTCACTCTGCCGTCACCACCGCGTCGAGCCGCTCGGCCAGTCCTTCGGGCAGCGGCGCGACCTCGTGGGTCGCCAGCAGCTCGAGCGCCTTGAGGCGCGCCTTCTCGGTGACGTCGAGTCCGCCGCCCTCGAGCCAGCGGTCGTAGCTCGCGCGGTTGAGCAGCTGGGCGCGCCACTGGTTGCCGCGCAGGTGGCGCCGCGTGTGCCGCTGGCCGAGAAAGTCGCCGCCGGGGCCGACGGCCTTCAGCACATCCACGGCCAGCGTCTCGTCCGAGATCTCGATCTCGGCGAGCAGCCGCCGGTTGCGGGCAATGAACTCGGCCACCAGCACGACCTCGGCGAGCGACCCGGAGAGCCCGAAGTCCATGTAGCCGACGTCGTGGTTGAGGTTGGCGCCCAGTTGCATGGAGAGTTTGGTGATCTCGTCGGCCTCCATGCCGGCCTGGGCGTCCACGACCTGGGCGTCGGTATGGCCGCTGAAGCCCCAGTTGGGGAGGTCGAGCCACTTGGCCATCTCGACCTCGCACGCGTAGGCGCGGACGAACTCCGGCGAGTTGTACGACGACTGGGACGTCGCCATGTCGAGCGTGTTGGGCCCCTGCCCGATGACGAACGGGGCGCTGGGCGCCCGGAGCTGGTGCATGACGAGGCCGAAGAGCGCCTCGGCGATGCCGAGCGTGATCTGGCCGACGGTGGTGATCGGCGCCGTGCCGCCGGCGACCGGCGACGGGCAGTAGGTGGACGGGATGCCGCGGTCGGCGCAGTAGAGCAGCTTGTCCACGGTCTCGAAGGGGTGCTTGAGCGGGCTGACCGGCTGGTTGTACATGACGA
>JBBQFA010000195.1:0-5382 GCA_038321515.1 Thermoleophilia bacterium
AGCTCGGCCATGCGCAGCGGCAAGTCACGGTAGCTACGCCGGCGGCTCTTGTAGATGAGCAAGCCGCCGGGGCAGTTCATGGGCTTCACGGCGTAGGGCTGCTCGTCGATCGTGGTGAAGTACATGTTGTCCTTGTAGTTCTCCCAGTGGCCACTACGCTCCCAGAGCTCGCGGCGCAGGATCACCGGCGTGCTGATCTCCTCGTAGCCGGCGCGCACGTGCTCGGCGCGCCAGAAGTCGACCATGGCGTTCCAGAGGCGCATGCCCTTGGGGTGGAAGAAGGGGAAGCCGGGACCCTCGTCGTGGAAGCTGAAGAGGTCGAGGTCGCGGCCGATGCGGCGGTGGTCGCGCTGGCGAGCCAGCTCGAGTGCCTCCAGATAGGCCGCCAGCTCCTCCTTGCTGGCGAAAGCGGTGCCGTAGACGCGCGTGAGCATCTGGTTCTTCTCGTTGCCGCGCCAGTAGGCGCCGGCGAGGCTGGTGAGCTTGAAGGTGCCGCTCCCCAGCTTGTTGGTGCTCGGCAGGTGCGGCCCGCGGCAGAGGTCGATGAAGTCGCCCTGGCGGTAGACGCTGATCGTCGGCACCGTGCCGCCCTCCGCCTCGGCGGCGGCGACGAGATCCTCGATGAGCTCGACCTTGTAGGTCTGATCGAGGCCCAGGGGCAGGCCGGAGACGCCCGTGCCGGGCTCGCCGGCCCCGAACACCGCCAGCGCCTCGTCCACTGGCAACTCGAAGCGCTCCACCGTCAGGTTCTGGCTCACGATCTTCGCCATCTCCTTCTCGACGCGGGCAAGGTCGGCCTCGGCGATCGGCTCCGGGAGCTCCAGGTCGTAGTAGTAGCCGTTCTCGATCGTCGGTCCGATGGCGTACTTGGCGCCCGGGAACAAGCGCAGCATCGCCTGCGCCATGACGTGAGACGCGGTGTGGCGCTGGATGTCGACGGCATCGGGGTCGTCGCCCTTGAGGGTGACGATGGCGAGTGCGTCGCCGTCGTGGAGCGGCGCCGAAGCATCGACCAACAGACTGACGTCCGGGTCGGAGGCGGCGGTCACGCGGCCCGCGATGGCGGCTTTCGCCAGCCGCGGCCCGATCGCCGCCGCCGCGTCGCGCACGGTGGCTCCTTCATCGAGTTCGAGGGGGGAACCGTCGGGGAGGGTGACGTGCAGGGTCATGAGCGGACCGGTCCTTTCGCCTTGCGCGCCCGCGCACCTTGCGGGGGCTGTTGACGTTGGGATTCTAACAGGCCGCCGGGCAGGGCGGAGCGGCACGCGCAGACACCACCGTCGATGCTTGCCGCAGTCACCCGCGATGGCGTAGGGCTCAGGGCGGGTCGGCACTTTGGGAAGCAGCTCGTTCAGGGGGGCTGGCAGCCGCGCACCGCCGCCCCATCCCGGTGCTCACCGAGCAAGAGGATGGCCATGGAAGAGCAGCTCCAAAGCCTGCTGGACCGCATTCGCCACGAGGGTGTGGAGCGCGCCGAGAAGGCGCTCGAGCAAGCCGGACGCCGGCTACAACCCGTCGGCGCTGCTCAGCGTCGGTATCGCCGCCGGTCTCGCCATCGGCGTCTCCGCCTGGGGGCAGGGCAAGGCGGGCGCGCACTGCGCCGACGCGCTCGCGGAGACCGGTCAGGGGTCAGCAACTACCTCGCCGTGATCGGTATCGTCGAGACGGTGTCGATCTTGGTGCTGGTGTTCACGCTGCTGGCGCTGGGCTGACGCGCCGCTTCAGTGCGGCGGCTAGACCGGCTTGAAGCGCTTCTGCGCGGCGGCGATCTCGCGCATCGCCTCCTGCAGGCCAACCTTCGTCAGCGGACGCAGCGTCCAGGTGTCGATGATGTTGTCGACGGGCCGGCCATTTCGCATCCGGTTGGCGTGATGGCGCAGCTGCAGGTGCGTCATGCTGATGAAGGCCTCGCGCAGCGTCTGCTCCGACTGCTCACCCTCACCGCTCACCTCGCGGATCGCCGTGAGGCGATCGAGGGTGCTCGCGGCGGTGATACCGCTGGCGAACGAGTAGTACCTCGCCAGGTTCTGGATGGGTATCAGCCCGTTCTTCTTGATGTCGATGCTGCCCTCGAGCTTGCCGCGAAAGCCGAGCGGCGGCCGCACCTTGGTGCCCAGCAGCGCGAGGCCGTGCAAGAAGCGCCGGTGCCGGGGGACCTCACGGATGATGTCGGTGAGCGCCCGGTCGACGAAGAGCTCACCGGCGATCTGCCGGTAGTCGAAGGCGACGCTGGCGCGCGCGAGACGGTCGAGGTCCCGGCCGTCCATGCAATCCTCGAACACGGCCTTCCACTCCGAGAGCGTCATGCGCCACTGCTTGTTGCGCGCGAGCACGCCGTGATCGTCGGCCGGGAAGCCGCAGCGCACCAGGCCGGCGTTGACCTCCGCGGCGACGACCCGGAAGTAGTCGTCCACCGCCGGGTCGTCGGTGTCGTCGTAGGCGAGCCCGTTGTCCTGGTCCGAGGCCAGAGTGAGCTCGGTGCGCGCGGCGCTGCCGAAGGCGAGCCAGGCGTAGGCCACCGGCGGTTCGCCGTGACGCTCCATGGAGAGCTCGAGCAGGCGAGCCGTCATGGAGTCGTGCAGCACGGTCAGGACGCGCGTGATCGACGGCGCCTCAAGGTGCGCCGTCATCAGGTCCACGAACAGCTTGGGGATGTCGGCGGCGGCGGCCACCAGATCGTCCTCGGTGCGCGCCTGCATGATGGAGCGGCGCAGGGCGAAGGGGCTCCGCGCCTCGAGCGACATGAGGTTGCTCGCCGAGAGTATGCCGACGACCTCGCCCTCGGCGTCGATCACGGGCACGTGGTTCACGCCGAAGGCCATCATGGCGACGCCCGCCTCCGGCGCCAGCACGTCGGACCCGATGGTGTGCACCGGCGACGACATGATCGCGGTCACCGGCGCGTGACGCGACACGTGGCCGACGACGACCTTGTCGCGCATGTCGACGTCGGTGACGATGCCGAGCCCCGCCGGGGCGCGCACGAGGATAGCCGAGCGGTTCTCGGCGATCATCAGCTTGGCAGCGTCCTGGATGCTCGTGCCCGGGTCACAGAACACCGGCGCGCTGCGCACCATAGAGGTCACCGGCAGCTTGCTGCGCACGTCGGGAAGCCCGCGCATGGTGCCCGCCGCCTGTATCAGCCGCTCGCGCAGGCTGCCGGCCACCCACTGCACGCCCTCTGCCCGGCAAAGCAATTCGAGCGCCACGTCGCGGGGGATGCAATAGAGCAGCGAGTCCTCCCGCGCCCTGGTGGTGAACTCGGGCGCCAGCCCCGTGAGCAGCGTCGGGTGCCCGAAGACCTCACCGTTGGTCACGATGGCGACCACCGCCTCCTTGTGCACCAGCTCGAACGTCCCGTGCCGGACCACGTAGAGCTCGCGGCCGGGTGGCCCGCCCTCGACGAGCACGCTGTCGCCGGCCATGACGGCTCGCTCCTCGATCGCGGTGGCGACCCGCGCCAAGTCGGCTCCCGGGAGCCCTCTGAAAGGCTCGATCCGGGCGAGAAAGCGGGCGCGCTCGGCGCGCCGGGCGGAGTCATCCTGCGGCTGCGTCACGTGAGCACCCCTATCTGATCGCCCGCTCGAGCAGTCCGCGCTCGTGCAGATACGTAAGGCTCTCGATCACGTCGGCCTCGTTCTTGTGCTCGAGCACCACCGTCGCTCCGGCGGCCCGCGCCGCCGCCATGACGGGCGCGAGATCGACCACACCCCTGCCCAGCGGCAGGTGCTGGTCGCCGCCGACGAAGCCCTCGTTGTCGTGCAGATGCACGTGCTTGAGGTCGTGCGTCTCGTCTTCGAGCCAATGGCTCAGGGTGCCCGTGGCGGCGGCGTGGCCGACGTCCAGGGCAAGCCCAAGGCCCTTGAGGTCGAGGTCGCCGGGAGCGTAGAAATGGGTGTGGCGCACGAAGGGCAGGTTCTCGACGGCGATGGTCAGGCCGAACTCGTCCTGCAGCTCCGCCAGCTCCTCGAACGAGCTCTCGAGCGCATACACGACCCGCCGGTCCCACGGCCGCTGCCGGCGCTGGAGGTCCGGGTGGACGACGTACAGGTGGGCGCCGAGCTCGGCCGCTACGGCGAGGTGACGCCGGTGCAGGTCGACAGCGGCGCGGTGCTTGGCCGACGAGCGGCTGCCGTACTGAAAGTGCAAGAAGGGCCCGTGGACGCTGAAGGGCAGGCCGGCCAACTCGACGACGCGAGCGTTGGCCGGCTCCAGCAGCGAATGCGTGCCGAGCGACAGGATCTCGACCTCCGGAGCGATCTCGCCGATGCGCAGCAGCGCCGCCGCGAGCGAGAAGTGCGCATAGGCGCCGGTGGAGACCCCGATGTCCGTATAGATAGGCACGCTCCGTGGAGTATTCCACAGCGCGCGCGAAACGCACCCGTCAGGCGGTCAGCCACAGGTCGCCGTGGAGCGCCTCCAGCTCGACACGGGCGCCGCCATCCCTACCATCCGGGTCGGGTGGCTCGGCCTCGATGAAAGCCTGCAACCCCTCGTCGGCCTCGAGCCCGCGGATCTCGCCCAGCCGAGCGCCGGCGCCCGCTGCGCACGGTCGGCCCCAAGGCAGCTCTACCAAGCGTCGTCCCATCTCGACGCGGGCACGCAACTCGGCGCCGGCGACCGGCGTGCGCACGCAGTCGTTCGCGCCGGCTTCCAGGCCGAGAGCCACGTCACTGTGGTGCGTCGCCGATGCCAGAAGGATCACGTATGGCGGGCTCTCGAGGTGAAAGTCGCGCACCAGCCGGCAGAGCTCCGGGCCCTCGATGGCCGGCAGGTCCCAGTCGACGATGGCGACGCGCGGAGCGTCCCCGGCGAGGAGGAACTCCAGAGCCTTGTCGCCGTTGTCGACCGTGATCAGATCGTATCCTCGTCCCTTGAGTGCCTTGGCGAGGCCCTTTCGCGACGTCTCCCCGCGGTGCGCGATCAGCACGTCCATGTCGCTCCTCCCGATTCCCTGCCCCACGAGCCTTGCGAGGCACCGATCTGACCTATTCATGTGGTCGGAGCTGAGATTCCCGCACCCTATGAGGAGGACTGCCCCCTGACGGGTGGCATCCAGGTCCGGCGAGCCTGCGCGTGCGCCGGAGAGAGCATCGCATGAGACGATAGGCGTAGCCCGGGCAGACAGCGCGAGCCGGGGCTCACTAGCTGAGCTCGGGCTGCCGATGGTGTTCCCGGAGGAAGGAGATGTCTGTGGAGCAGCAGCCGGACGATACACGCGCATCGGGAGTGCCCCGGCCACTGGACGAGATGGGCACGGCCGGCTCGGCCGCGCGAGGCGGCGCGGGGGCGAGCGCCCGCCCCGCCCCCCCGCGGCAGCTCCTCCCGCCGCGGCCGCCCCCGCCCCGGGCGCCGGCGCCCGGGCGCCCCCCCAGCCCGGGG
>JBBQFA010000196.1:0-5283 GCA_038321515.1 Thermoleophilia bacterium
GGCAGGTCCTGAGAGCTGCCTGACGGCCTGGCCATGCCGCAGGCGCTAGCCGGACTCCCCACCCGCAGCGCCGACCATCCGCGACCTGAGCCACGAGGCGAGCCCCTCCTCCTCGAGTTCTCCGGCGGCCAGAGCGAGCATCGCCGAGACGACCTCGGCCTCCGGCGCCCGGATCTCATGCCCGTTCAGGCCCAAAAAGACCGCCATGATCACGAAGGCGATGCGTTTGTTGCCGTCGTTGAACGGGTGGTTCGCGGCTAGCGCGAAGCCGTAGGCGGCGGCCAACTCGGCAAGATCGGCCTCAGGCTCGTAGGCGTGTCGCTGCCGGGGCCGCGCCAGGGCTGACTCGAGGCCGTGCTCGTCGCGCAGCCCAGGCATGCCGCCGTGCTCGCGGACGAGGTCGAAGTGCACCGCCTCGACGACCAGGCGGTCGACCCAGCGTGGTTCTGCCCGCGGGCGCGTCACGGTCTACTTTGCCAGCTCGCGAAGAGCGTTGCGGTACGTGCCGGCGACCTTGCCGGCGATAGCGAGCGACTCCGCGACCTCGGGATCGTAGGGGGTCAGCAGGATACCGCGCTCGGTCTCGACGGCGAGCACGGTGTCGCCGGCGGCAAGGTGGAGCCGCTCGGCCATGTCCTTGGGCAGCGTCGCGCTGATCGAGCCTCCGGCCTGGCGCAGCTTGAGTCCGCGGGTCATGGGTCCTCCCTGAGAGCACGGCATGTAGCATATTGATGCTACCATAGAGTTCGGGCTTTGCGCCTGTCGGAACTGCCCAGATCGCCCGCCGGCTGCGGTATGGTACCGGCATGACTGAGTCCGAACCGGGATCGACAGACGGGGCGGGCGCCCGCGGCGAAGCGCTTCGGGCGCTGGCGGCGGAGGCTCGCGAGCGGCAGTCGCATGTACGCCACGAGCTGCGTGCCCCCCTCGCCGTCATGTATCCGCTGCTCTCGTTGCTACTCGACGGCGGAGCCGGCGAGCTCTCCGTACAGCAGCGAGACTACCTGCAGATCCTCGAGCGCAACGTCATCCGGCTTGAAGGCTTGATCAGCGGTGCTGCCGACAGCGGCTGGTCGGAGTGCTCGGCCGCGCCGTCGGCGCCGACCGAGGTCTCACTCAGCGACGTCGTCGACCAGGTGCTCACCATGCGCCGCATCGGCGCTCAGGAGGGTGCGCGCATCGACGTGCGCACCGGCCCCGGGCGGCTCCGGCCCGTCTGGGCCGACGGCGACGACGTGCGGCAGATCGTGGCCGACCTGATCGCCAACGCCGTCGCCTACACGCCGCCGGCCGGCGCTGTGATGGTGCGCCTCGGCGCCGGCCACGAGGCCGACGCCGTCGCGATCACCGTCGAGGACACCGGACCGGGAGTCCCTGCCGACGAGTTGCCCCGCGTCTTCGAGTTCGGCTTTCGCGGCGAGCTTGCACGGCGGCTTGCCGTGCCCGGCCTTGGCGCCGGGCTCTGGGTCTGTCGCGAGCTGGTACGGCGCAACGGCGGCGAGATCACGCTCGCGAGCGTGCCCGGCGCCGGCACGACCGCGACCTTCGTGTTGCCCGCCGCCCGGCGGTAGAGAGGCGGCGCTCGCGCCGAGGCCACGCGTTCGTGCATGGTAAAGTGGTGCGAACTCGTTTCCGGCGGGGTCTGTGCCGACGACAGCAGGAGACAACCTGGCAGCCAGCACGTCAGCCGAGCGCGCGCCACGCACGCTCTTCGTCACCAACGACTTCCCACCGCGTATCGGTGGCGCCCAGTCGTACTACTGGGGCGCCATCCGCACTCTCGATCCCTCTGAGGTCGCCATTCTCGCGCCGGCGCATATCGACGCCGCCGCCTTCGACGCGACGCATCCGTACACCGTCGTACGCGCCTCGAGCTCCGTGCTGTGGCCTACCAAGGCGATGCTGCACACGGTGGAGCAGATGGCCGAGCGTGAAGGAGCGGAGCTCATCCAGCTCGGCCATCCTCTGCCGGCCGGCCTGCTCGGCCCGCAGCTGCGGCAACGGCACGGGCTGCCCTACGTCGTCTTTCTCGGTGGCGCCGAAGTGACGCTGCCCGGGGCGATCCCGGGCGCGAACAACATACTGCGCCACGTGCTCGGCAAAGCGGCCATGCTGCTCACGGTGAGCGAGTACACGGCCGACGCGGCGCGCAAGCAGACCGGCGGCGCCGTGCCCGCGGAGGTGCTTCGCCCGCCGCTCCCGGTGGACGAGTTCGTGCCGGCGTCGCGCGACGAGGCCGCCGCGCTGCGCGCCCGCCTGGGCATCGACGGCCAGCTCGTCGTCTGCCTCGGCCGTCTGGTGCCGCGCAAGGGCCAGGACAAGCTCATCGACGCGCTGGCCCTGCTGCGCAGCGAGTTCCCGCGACTGCATCTCGCCTTGATCGGCCAGGGGCGGCTCGCCACCCGTCTGTACGACCGCGCCCAGAAGCAGGGAGTGGGCGAGCGCGTGCACCTCACGGGGGCGCTCGCCGACCCCGCCGTCAAAGATTGGCTGCGCGCCGCCGACCTCTTCGCCTCGCCGTGCCGCAGCCGCTGGGGCGGTTTTGAGGTCGAGGGCTTCGGTATCGTCTTTGCCGAGGCCGCTCTCGGCGGTCTGCCGGTCATCGCCGGCGCCTCCGGCGGCGCCCCCGAGTCGGTCGTCGAGGGCGAGACCGGCTTGGTCGTGGACGGCCGCTCGGCGCAGCAGGTGGCGGCCGCTCTCGCCTCGATCCTCCGGCGCTCGCCCGAGCAGCGTCGCGAGATGGGCGCCAGGGGGCGCACGATGACCCTGGCGAGGCACACCCCGGCCGTCGTCGGCGAGCGTTACCGCGAGCTGCTCCGCCGGGCGGCGGCGCGCTGATGCGGCTGCGACGCGCCGGCTCTGCGGCCGGCTCAGCCGAGGCGATCGGCCGGTGACCGAGGGCACCGAGCCGGCCGTCGCGGCCGTGCCGGCTCCGGCCGACCGCCGCGAGACCACTCTCCCCCACGCGCTGATCCCCAGCGTCTCACGCTTGCTGCTGGGCATGGCGGTCGGCCTTGGCGTCGGCATCGCCGTGATCCTCATCGTCAACCCGCACATAGCGACCGACGTGCACAACGCGCAGCGTGCCTCGGTCAAGCCCGTCTACCTGCTCCTCGCTCTGGCCTGTACGGTGCTCGTCATCGTCGCCGACGCCTGGTCGCTGCTGCTGCTCGCCCGCGTCTTTGAGCCGCGCATCGAGCGCCGCGGCGTCGTGCAGACGGCGCTCGAGTCGCACCTCATCGGTGGCGCGACCTCGTTCGGCGGGTTCGAGATCCCGTACCAGGTGGTGATGCTGCGCCGCGGCGACCTCAGCGGCTCGCAGGCGACCTCCGTGGTCATCTTCAAGGGGCTCGTCCACACGATCATGCTCGCCGCCGTCGCGCTCGTCTCGCTGCTCCCCTGGGTCGGCTCACCGGTCAGCTCGTTGCAGCGCTGGCTGCTGCTCGGCGCGACGGGGCTGCTCCTCGCCGGGTGGCTCCTGGCATGGCTGTGGCTGCGGCGGCCGCTCGGCCGCGCGCTCATCCCCGAGCGGCTCCACGGCAAGCTCGACGAGCTCATCGCCGCCGCCCGCGCCTTCGGCGGCGTCAGCCGCGCCACGATCCTCGGGCTGTTCGCGCTCCAGGCTGTGTACTGGATCGCGATGTTCGCGATCCTCATCTGCGTGCTGCACGCACTCGGCTGGCGCGGGCCCATCGCCTCCATCATCACCGGCCAAGCCGTCATGCAGGTCCTCATGCCGCTCTCGCCGCTCCCCGGCGGCGCCGGCGTGGCGGAGCTCAGTTACCTCGCGCTGATCGGGCCGTCGACTCCCGAGAGCATCCATGTCTCCAGCCTCGTGCTCTGGCGCTTCTTCACCTGGGTGATCCCGGTGGGCGTCGGCGCCGCTTCACTCGGCTTTCGGGGGGCGCGACGTGTCGCGTGAGGGACGAGCCACGCGCCGCCGGCGCTGGGGCGCGCTTCGCACGCTGGCGTGGGCCGGCGGCGCCTTTGCCGCCGGCTGCATCCCCAGCGGGCGCCTCGTGACGCGCGCCCTCACCGGCGAGCAGCTCGACGAGCTCGGTGACGGCAAGCCCGGCTCGTCGAACGTCGCCCACAGCGTGGGCTGGCAGGCGGGCGCCGTCGTGCTCGCGCTCGACGCGCTCAAGGCCTACGCGCCCGCCTCGGCGGCACGCCTGGACGGCGCCGGCCACACTACGGTCGCGGCGCTGGGCATCTCCGCGATGGGCGGGCACATCGTGGCGGTCAAGGGCCGCGGCGCGGCGGCTGCGCTGGGCGCCGCGTTCGCCATGGACCCCGCGACGATGGCCGTCGGCAGCGTCGGGCTGGTCGGCGGCGGCCTCCTGCACAAGAACCCCCAGGCCGTGGCCTTGACGGCGCTCTCTCTGCCGTTGATCAGCCTTGCGCTGCACCGCAGCCCCAGGCGCGCACTCGGGCCGCTGGCGCTCATCACCGTGGTCTTCCTGGCCCGCCTCAAGGGCTCGTCCGGCGCCGGGTGGCCCACCTCGGCCGAGGTACTGCGCAACCGCCTCTGGCTCGACCGGGACCACTGAGGCCTTCGTGGCCATGCGCATAGGGCTCGTGTCTCCGTACTCGTGGACCGTGCCGGGGGGCGTGAACCAGCACATCGAACACCTCGCCGCCGAGCTCGAGGCGCGCGGCCACGAGCCGTGGATCATCGCGCCGGTGGGCGCCTTCACTCCGCGCCTCCGTTCGGTGGACAGCCGGCGGCAGGCGATGGCCGAGCGCTTCATCCCGATGGGCACCGCAGTGCCGATCCCGTCGAACGGGTCGACCGCCTATATCGGCATCAACCCGCGCGTGGCGGTGCGCATGGACCGGGCGGTACGGCGGATGTGCTTCGACGTGATGCACGTGCACGAGCCGTTCACGCCGTGGGTCTCGGCGGCGGCGGTGCTGCTCGCGACCTCACCGGTCGTCGGCACCTTTCATGCCGCACTCGAGTCGTCGGCCGCCTACTTGATCATGGACTGGGCCACGCGCCGTGGGGCGAAGCGTCTCGACGTGAGCATCGCCGTGTCGGCGGCTGCGCGCGAGTACCCCGCGCACCGGTTTCCCGGCGACTACCGCATCATCCCTAACGGCGTGGCGGTGGAGAAGTACGCGCCGGCCGTGGGTGCGGCAAAGGTCAAGGGCCGCGTGTTCTTCATCGGGCGCGCCGACAAGCGCAAGGGGCTCGGCGTGTTGCTCACCGCTTTTGCGCAGCTCCGTCGTCGCCAGCCGCACGCGACCCTGGTCATCGCCGGCACCACGCGCCAGCAGGCG
>JBBQFA010000197.1:0-5279 GCA_038321515.1 Thermoleophilia bacterium
GAGCGCGACTCCGCTGCCCAAGCCCACGTTGAGCGCGCCGCGGGCGCCAAAGCGCGTCGCAGCCGGCGCCCGCTTCACCGTCTCCGGTATGCTCTCTCCGCACCACGTCGCCGGCGCCCACGCGGTGGAGATCCGTGCCTATCGCTACCGCGGCTCCGCCTGGGTGCTCCGACGGACCATCCTGGCCACGAACCGGGACTCCGGAGACGTCACTCGCTACGTGGCAAAGTTAGGCCTGGGCAAGGCGGGGCGCTGGCGGCTCCGCGCCTACGCCTCGGCCGACGCGGAGCCTGCGGCGGTGAGTTCAGCGCCCGCATACGTCATGGTGCGGTAGGGCGCGCAGTGCGCGCGAACGGACCGCGCCTCACCGAGCCCGGCGAACGCCACGCATCTGGTTCGCCCATCATCATCGTCAGGAGACCACCGTGACAGACCGCACCGAGGGACCGCGCTGGGAGGAGCGCGACGCCTGGATGGCCATCGCCGCCCTCGACGAGGCGCCTGCGCTCGTGGCCGCCCGCGAGTGGCCGGCCGACGTATCGTGCCTCGATCGGCCGGGGCTCTACGTGTGGTGGGTCGACGAGGCCGGCGCCGCCGAGCTGACGCGCGGCTTGGGCCTCGGGGCCGGCCAAGAGCTCCCCGCCGGGCGCATCTACGCCGGGCAGGCCGGAGCCACGAAGTGGCCCTCCGGCAAGTCCGGCGACGACACGCTCGGCAGGCGCATCGGCCAGATCCACCTCGGCGGCAAAGTGCGCATGTCCACCTTGCGCTGGACGCTCGCCGCCATCCTCTTCGACCAACTCGGCGTCGTGGGGCAGGCGTCCATGCTCATCACGCCCTCTTCCGAGCAGGCGCTCACCGGGTGGATGCGCGAGCACCTCGCCGTCGCCGTCCATCCTCACGACGATCGCGACTCGCTCGAAGGCCTGGAGCGGGAGCTGCTCGCCATGTTCGACCCGCCGCTCAACCTCAGCCGTGTGGCGCCGACACCGTTGCGCGAACAGGTGGCCACGCTGCGCCGGCGCATCAGCCGGGAGCTGTAGGCAGGTCGTGGACGAGCGGCGCACGACGGAGGACTACGCCTCCTACGCCTGGCTGCTCGAGGGTCTCACCAGATCCGTGGCCGGCTGGCTAGACCTGCGCGACGGGCGCCAGGGCAGTATGGTTCTTCTCCGTCCGCCTCGGCCGCTATCCTGAGCCGATGAGAACATCCCGGGAGCGTGACGCATGAGCGACATCATTCTCTGGCTGCTGCTCGCATTGGCGGCCGCCGACGCCGTGCTGCTGGCCGCGCTCTTCGTCCGCTCGGGGCGCGGCGCCCGCGGCCGCGCCGACCCGCTGCGCGACGAGCTGCGCGCTGCGCGCGAAGAGGCTGATCGCGCGTCGCGCGCCTCTCGCGACGAGCTCACCAAGGGCCTCGCCTCGGCCAACGAGACGCTGGCGCTGACGTTGCAGAGCATGGGGGCCGTCCAGCGTGCGCAGCTCGACGGCCTGGCCCGGAGCCTCAAGGAGCTGAGCGAGTCCAACCAGGCGTCGCTCGAGCGTGTCCGCGTCACGGTCGACGCGCGTGTCCGCGAGCTGCAGGACGGCAACGAGAAGAAGCTCGAGGAGATGCGCAAGACGGTCGACGAGAAGCTCCAGAGCACCCTCGAGAAGCGCCTCGGCGAGTCTTTCAAGCTCGTCAGCGACCAGCTCGAGTCGGTACAGAAGGGCCTCGGCGAGATGCAGAGCCTCGCCAGCGGGGTCGGCGACCTCAAGCGCGTCCTGACCAACGTCAAGGCGCGCGGCACCTGGGCCGAGGTGCAGCTCGGGGCGCTGCTCGAGGAGATCCTGGCGCCCGGACAGTTCGAGCGCAACGTGCACGTCGAACCGGGTTCGCGCGAGGTCGTGGAATACGCCGTCAGGCTCCCGGGCCCCAAGGACGACCCCGACAGCTGTGTCTGGCTGCCCATCGACTCCAAGCTGCCGCAGGAGGACTACCTGCGCATCCAGGACGCCGCCGACGCCGGAGACGCCGAGGCGACGGAGCGGGCCGCCGAGGCGCTCGCCCGCGCGATCCGGCTGGCCGCGCAGGACATCCACACCAAGTACGTGAGGCCGCCGCACACCACCGACTTCGCGATCATGTTCCTCGCCACCGAGGGGCTGTACGCCGAGGTCGTGAGGCGGCCGGCGCTCGTCGACGAGCTGCAGCACCGCTACCGCATCGTCGTCGCGGGGCCCTCCATTCTGGCGGCGCTGCTCAGCAGCCTGCGCATGGGCTTCCAGACCCTGGCCATCGAGCAGCAGGCGGTCGAGGTCTGGCGGGTGTTGCGCGCGGTCAAGACCGAATTCGCCAAGTTCGGCGAAGTGCTCGACAAGGTCAAGCGGCAACTCGACACCGCCAGCCGCACCATCGAGCAGACCGGCGTGCGCACCCGCGCCATGGAGCGCAAGCTGCGGACCGTCGAGCAGCTGCCCGACGCCGAGGCGGCGCAGGTGCTCGACCTGAGCGCGGGCGACGACGAGCCGGGGACTGAGTTCGAGGACCCGGGGAGCGAGTCCGAGGAGCTCCCGGACGACGACGAGGATGACGACTCGCCCGGGTGATCGCACCGTGATCGCAGGTGGTGGTGCCTGCGACGCCTTCGTTCGACTCGGGTTGTCGCCGCCGGCGACTGCCCCCATTATTGATGAGCTCGTCGCATTCGGGATCGCAGGGCCGCTTGACTCACCTGTGTATACTCCCCTCCCGAGTCGCCCCCTCCGAGAAGGTCGTGCCCTTGAAGCTCGTCGTCACTGAGAAGAACATCGCCGCCAAGAAGCTCGCGGAGATCCTGGCCACCGGCAAGCCCAAGACCGGCAAGGTCTACAGCACCCCCGTCTACACC
This sequence comes from Thermoleophilia bacterium, assembly GCA_038321515.1. Lineage (GTDB taxonomy): Bacteria > Actinomycetota > Thermoleophilia > UBA2241 > UBA2241 > CAIXSE01. The sequence goes on from JBBQFA010000197.1 coordinate 2,871, forward strand.
TTCACGCGTGACGGTGAGGACTGGATGAGCATCGGGCTCAAGGGCCACATCCTCGGCGTCGACTTCCCGCAGCAGATCGTCTTCGACGACGGCGCCTGGGACGCGGTGTGGGAGGACGACGCCATCAAGGCGCCCATGGCCATGCCCGCGTCGCTGGCGACGCCGCCGTGGCCCAAAAAGAAGCCGTTCACGGTCGACGGCGTCGACCTCAAGACGTGGAAGCTCGCGGCGCTCCCGTACCTCGTGTGGGCGCCCATCGGCAAGACACCGGCGGAGCGCGAGCTCATCCGCGCCCTCAAGAGCGCCGCCAAGAAGGCCGACGAGATCGTCATCGCCACCGACTTCGACCGCGAGGGCGAGCTCATCGGCAGCGACGCCGCGGCCCTCGTGCGCGAGGTCAACAAGGAGGCGCCGATCAAGCGGGCCCGCTTCTCGGCGCTCACCAAGGGCGAGGTCGTGCGCGCCTTTGACGAGCTCGTCACGGTCGACGACTGCCTGGCGCAGGCCGGCGAGTCGCGCCAGGACATCGACCTCGTGTGGGGCGCCGTGCTCACGCGCTACCTCACGGTGGCCAAGTTCACCGGGTTCGGCAACGTCAAGTCCGCGGGTCGCGTGCAGACGCCGACGCTGGCGCTCATCGTCGAGCGGGAGCGCCTGCGTGACGCCTTCGTGCCCGAGATCTACTGGACCGTCAAGGGCGACTTCAAGTCCCGCGCGGCCGACGGCGCTGCCGCCACCGAGTTCTCCGCGGGACACGCCACCGACCGCTTCAAGAGCGAGGCGGAGGCCACGCGCGTGATGGCGGCGATCGCCGGCCAGGCCGCCGGCACCGTCACCGCCGCCGAGAAGAAGAAGCGCACGGTCAAGCCGCCGACGCCCTTCAACACCACCGCGCTGCAGGCCGCCGCGGCCGCCGAGGGCATCACCCCGGCGCGCACGATGCGCATCGCCGAATCTTTGTACATGGACGGCCTCATCAGCTATCCGCGCGTCGACAACACGGTGTATCCGGTGTCTCTCGACTTGAGTGCCATCCTCGAGGCTCTGCAGGCGGTGCCCGAGTACCGCGCCCACACCGCCGAGATCCTCTCGGCGGCGCTGCATCCCACCAAGGGCGCCAAGGAGACCACCGACCATCCGCCGATCCACCCCACCGGCGCCGCCGACCAGAAGAAGCTGAAGCCGGAGGCGTGGAAGCTCTACAACCTCGTGGCGCGCCGCTTTCTCGCCACGCTCTCGGACGCCGCCGTGATCGAGGGCACCAAGGTGACGATCGCCGTCGGCGGCGAGCCGTTCATCGCGCGGGGCGACGTGCTCGTCAAGCCCGGCTTCCGCCGCATCTACCCGTACGGGCTCAAGAAGGACGAGCAATTGCCGGCGCTGCGCGAACACGACGAGGTCGACTTTCTCGGCGGCGAGATGGCGCAGAAAGCCACCGAGCCGCCGGCACGCTACTCGCAGGGCAAGCTCATCCAGGAGATGGAGAAGCGCGGGCTGGGCACCAAGGCGACCCGGCACGCGACCATCGAGCGCCTGCTCGAGGTCAACTACATCGTTGACGAGCCGCCGCGGCCGACGAACCTCGGCCGCGCCGTCATCGACGCCCTTTCGACCTTCGCGCAGCGCATCACCACGCCCGACATGACGTCCGAGCTCGAAGCCGAGATGGACGCCATTGCCGCCGGCGACCGGCAGCGCGTCGACGTGGTCGCCCACTCGCGCGAGCTGCTGGCGCGTGCCATGGACGACCTTCTGCCGAAGGCGGCCGAGGTCGGCGAGATGCTCAAGACCGCGGGCGCCGACGACGCCAAGGTGGGCGTGTGCCTCAAGTCCGGCCACGACCTGCTCGTCAAGTCCTCGGCCAAGACGCGCGGCCAGTTCGTCGGCTGCTCCGGCTGGCCGGACTGCGACGTCACCTACCCGCTGCCGCAGGGCAAGATCGAGGCCGTGCCGGAGCCGTGCCCCGTCTGCGGCACGCCGCAGGTCAAGGTCATCCAGTTCCGCACCAAGCCGCGCGTCGTGTGCCTCGACCCGGCTTGCGCGACCAACTACGAGCCGGAGGTCAACGTCGGCGTGTGCGCGACCTGCGCCAAGGCCGGCAAGCACGGCGATCTGATCGCTCGCCGCTCTCCGCGCACGCTCAAGCGCTTCGTGCGCTGCACCAACTACGACGAGTGCCAGACGAGCTACCCGCTGCCGCAGCGCGGCGATCTGGCCGCGACCGGCGAGACCTGCCCTACGTGCGGCGCCCCCATGGTCGTCGTGACCACGGCGCGCGGCCCCTGGCGCGTGTGCATCGACCCGGAGTGCCCGGCCCGGCCTCCGCGCAGCAAGGACAAGAAGCCCAAGGCGACGGCCGCGACCAAGGCCAAGGCGAAGCCCAAGGCGAAGCCCAAGCCCAAGCCCAAG
>JBBQFA010000198.1:0-5263 GCA_038321515.1 Thermoleophilia bacterium
AGGAGCTGGCCGTGCTCACCGGCGCCGTCGAGACCATGGTCGTCGATGTGCAGTGCATCATGCAGGCGCTCGGGCCGCTCGCCCAGCGCTTTCACACGCAGCTCGTCACGACTTCGCCGAAGGCCAAGATCCAGGGCGCGACGCATGTCGAATTCGACGAGCATCGCGCTCCCGAGACGGCGCGCGAGATCGTGCGCATGGCGATCGCCAACTACCCGAATCGCGGGCCGGTGCACATCCCCGACTTCCACGAGCCGCTGGTCGCCGGCTTCAGCCACGAGTACCTCAACTACATGCAGGGCGGCTTCCACCGCGGCTCGTTCCGGCCGCTCAACGACGCCATCATCGCCGGCCGCGTGCGCGGCCTCGCCGGCGTCGTCGGCTGTAACAACGTGCGCGTTACCCAGGACGAGGGCATCGTCGAGATGATCAAGCGCTTCATCGCCGACGACGTCATGGTCGTGGTCACCGGCTGCGCCGCCACCGCCGGTGCCAAGGCCGGCTACCTCAGCCCCGAGATCCTCGACCACGCCGGTCCCGGCCTGCGCGAGGTCATGGAGGCGATCGGCATCCCGCCGGTGCTGCACCTGGGCTCCTGCGTCGACAACTCCCGCATCCTCACGGTGCTCACGCAGGTGGCCACCGAGGGCGGCCTCGGCGAGGACATCGACGACCTGCCGGCCGTGGGGCTGTGCCCCGAGTGGATGTGCGAGAAGGCGATCGCCATCGGCACCTACTTCGCCGCCTCCGGAGCCCACGTCATCTTCGGAGTGAGCAGCCCGGTCAAGGCCTCCACCGAGGCCACCCGGCTGATGACCACGGGTTGGGAAGAGATGGTCGGCGGCGACCTCGAGTTCATCCCCGACTGGGACGCGATGTACGCTCGCTCGCTCGAGCTCATCGACGCCAAGCGCGCGGCGCTCAAGCTGCCCGCCTACGACCCATCCATGTACGGCGACAGCGGCGACAGCCCGTACTTCGCCGCGATCAAGGCCTATCTGGCCCAGCAGGCCGAGGAGCAGGAGCGGGGAGTCGCGACCGTCGGCTCGCCGGTGTATCCGCTCGCCGACGGCCACTCGCACGACCACGGTGACGGCCACGAGCACAGCCACGGCGAGGGGGAGGCCTGATGTCGCGCTACATCGCCACACGAGCCCTGCGCGGCGCTGCGGCCATCGTCGGTGAGGCCGAGGCGGCCGTGACGGCCGCCCTCGTCGAGCTCGGGCCGGATGCGCCGGTCGCCTTCACCAACACCGCCTACTACCTGCCGATCACCTACGCCTTCACCGGCGAGAAGGTCGAGAAGCTCGGTGACCTGGCTGCCGTCATCGCGCGCGCCAAGTCGCTCGTGCACCCGCCGCCCAGCGACAAGATGTGGCTGCCCTACCTGGGTGAGACGCTGGACAGCGGCATCGCCACCCTCTTCGCCGAGGAGGCGATCGAGGGCGTGCGCTTCGCCCGAGGCACCGAGCCGCAGATCATCAAGCTCGACCACGCGCGTGAGGACGGGCAGCGCTTCACCGGCGGCGACCTCGGCGTGCACGGCGACAAGATGAAGCTCAACGGCCCCATCGACGACATCCAGCTGCGCGCCTGGGGCATCCAGCTCGTGGACGGCCGCATGCCCGGGTTCTGTGCCATCGTCGGCTGCGCCAAGAGCAACGAAGTGGCCGTCAAGATCGTGCGCGAGCTGCAGAGCCGCGGCATCCTCATCTTTCTCAGCGGTAACGTCAATGGGCGCAGCATCATCCACCAGTTGCAGGAAGAGGGCATCCAGCTCGGCTACGACACATTCACGGTGCCGTTCGGGCTGGACACCATCTCGGCGGTGTACGCGCTCGGCTTCGCGGCGCGCTCGGCGCTGACGTTCGGCGGCATGGACGCCGGCAACGCGCGCAAGATCATGCTGTACAACAAGTACCGCGTGTTCGCCTTCGTGCTCGCGCTCGGCGAGGTCGACGACCTCAAGTACGCGACCGCCGCCGGCGCCATCAGCTTCGGCTTCCCGACCATCGCCGACACGCGCATCCCGCAGATCCTGCCCACGGGCGTGACCACCTACGAGCACGTCGTCAGCATGCCCTTTGACGAGATCCCCGGCGCCGACGACATGGAGCGCACCGAGAAGCTCATCCAGCGCTGCATGGACGTGCGCGGCGTCAAGGTCAAGATCGCCAAGGTGCCGATCCCCGTCTCCTACGGATCGGCCTTCGAGGGCGAGCGCATCCGCAAGGACATCATGTACGCGGAGTTCGGCGGCAAGCGCTCGCACGCGTTCGAGTTTCTGCGCATGAAGCCGTCCGACGAGGTGGAGGACGGCAAGATCACCATCAGCGGCGGCGACCTCGACGCCATGGCGGCCGGCGACGCCCTGCCGCTCGGCATGGTCGTCGACGTCAGCGGCCGCAAGATGCAGACCGACTTCGAGCCGATCCTCGAGCGCCAGTTCCACTACTTCATCAACGGCGTCGAGGGCATCCAGCACAACGGCCAGCGTGACATCGCCTGGACGCGAGTGAGCAAGAGCACGTTTGAGAAGGGCTTCCGTCTCGAGCACTTCGGCAAGGTCATCCACGCCCGCATTCACGAGGTGTTCGGCAACATCGTCGACAAGGTGCAAGTGCACTTGACGACCGACGCGGCCGAGGTCGACGAGCTCATCGAGGTGGCGCGCGAGGCCTACGCCGAGCGCAACGAGCGCATCGCCAACCTCACCGACGAGTCGGTCGACACCTTCTACAGCTGCCTGCTCTGCCAGAGCTTCGCGCCCAACCACGTGTGCGTGGTCAACCCGGAGCGCGTGGGCCTGTGCGGCGCCTACAACTGGCTCGACTGCAAGGCGAGCTACGAGATCAACCCGACCGGCCCCAACCAGCCGGTGCCGAAGGGCCTCACCCTCGACCCCGTCAAGGGTGAGTTCAGCGGCCCCAACGAGTTCATCTACACGCAGTCCAACCAGACGGTCGAGAAGGTCACCTTCTACTCGATCATGGAGGCGCCGATGACCTCGTGCGGCTGCTTCGAGTGCATCATGGTGCTCGTGCCCGAGGCCAACGGCTTCATGATCGTGAGCCGGGAGGACCCGAGCATGACGCCCTGCGGGATGACGTTCTCGACGCTCGCCGGCACCGCCGGGGGCGGCATGCAGACGCCCGGCATGATGGGCATGGGCAAGTATTACCTCACGAGCAAGAAGTTCATCCCCGCCGACGGCGGCATGAAGCGTGTCGTGTGGATGAGCTCGAACCTGCGCGAGAGCATGCGTCCGGCGCTCCAGGAGGTCTGCGAGCGCGAGGGCGTCCCCGACCTGCTCGACAAGATCTGTGACGAGACCGTGGCCACCACGGTCGAGGATCTCCTCCCCTTCCTCGAAGCGAAGGAGCACCCCGCCCTGACCATGGACCCGCTGTTCTGAACCGACACACGCCCGGAGGGTGCAGAAGATGACACCAGTGGAGATCCCCGTAGAGAAGTGGCCCGGTGCGGTACGCGAGGTCACGCTCGGCAGTAGCTACGGCGGTGGGACCCGTGGCTCTACCCTGACCGTGGGCGGTGAGACGACGCTGCCCTTCCTCGGCTTCGAGGGCGCAATGCCCAACCGCCCGGCGCTCGCCGTGGAGGTCGTCGACATGCGGCCCCAGGACTGGTCGCCGGAACTGCAGACGACCTGGGGCGACGCCCTGGGCGACCCCGCCGCGTGGGCGACCCGCGCCGTGGACGAGGGCGCCGACCTGATCGCCCTCAAGCTGCGCAGCTGCCACCCCGACTTCGGCGACGGCGCCTGCGGCGACGCCGTGCGCACCGTCGAGCGCGTGCTCGCGGCGGTGAGCGTGCCGCTGATCGTCTACGGCCCGGGCGCCGCGGAGAAGGACAACGAGGTGCTGGTGTCAGTCGCCGAGAAGACCAAGGGCGAGCAGATCGCGCTCGGTCTCTGCGAAGAGAAGAACTACCGCACCATCGTCGCCGCCGCCCTGGGCAACGGACACCTCGTCATCGCCCAGACGCCGATCGACGTCAACCTCGCCAAGCAGCTCAACATCCTGATCAGCGACATGGGCCTGCCGCTGGAGCGCGTGCTCATGGACCCCAACACCGGCGCGCTGGGCTACGGCCTCGAGTACACCTACTCGGTGATGGAGCGGCTGCGGCTCGCCGCCCTGATGGGCGACACCATGACGCAGCAGCCGATGATCTGCACCGCCGGGGAAGAGGCCTGGCGGCAGAAGGAGGGACGTGCCGCGGACGACGTGCCCGCGGCGTGGGGCGCGCTCTCCGAGCGCGGCGTCGCCTGGGAGGTCACCACGGGGATGACGCTGCTCGAGTCTGGCGCCGATATCCTTGTGCTCCGTCACCCGGGTTCCGTGGGCGTGCTCCGCGAAGCGCTGGACGACCTGATGAAGGGAGCCTGAGCGATGGCCCTCACCGGACTCCAGATCTACAAGCTCCTCCCCAAGACCAACTGCAAGGAATGTGGTTTCCCGACCTGCCTCGCCTTCGCCATGAAGCTGGCGCAGAAGGGGGCCGAGCTCGACAAGTGCCCGTATGTGGATGACGAAGCCAAGACGGCGCTGGCCGCCGCCTCGGCGCCGCCGATCAAGCTCGTCGCCATCGGTGCGAGCGAGCGCGCCTTTGAAGTCGGCAACGAGGTCGTGCTCTACCGCCACGAGAAGACCTTCTACCACCAGCCCGGCCTCGTCGTGCGCGTCAAGAGCGACGACCCGCAGCTCGCCGAGGTAGCCGGCCGCGTGGCCGGCTACGAGGTGGAGCGGGTAGGCATGAAGCTGCGCCTGGACGGGATCGCCGTGGAGCACGCCGGCGGCGACTCGGCCGCGTACGCGGCGGCCGTGGCCGCGGTTCGCGCGGCCGCACCGGGCATGCCGCTCGTGCTCATGAGTGGCGACGCGGCGGCGATAGACGCGGCTCTGGCCGGCGGCGCCGCCGCCGAGAAGCCGCTCATCCACGCCGCCGCCGGCACCGGCTGGCAGGCGATGGCCGAGGTCGCGGTCAAGCACGGCTGTCCGCTGGCCGTCCGCGTCGAGGGCGGCGACGTCGCCGCCCTCGCCGCGCTCTCCGAGCAGGTCCGCGCCGCCGGCGTGGAGGACATCGTGCTCGACGCGGGCAAGACGAGCCTCGCCGGCGACCTCTCCGCGTTCACGCAGCTTCGGCGCCTCGCCCTCAAGAAGGGCGCGCGGGCGCTCGGCTACCCCATCGTCGCCGTCGCGACGGCGACGACCTGGCAGGCCGAGCTGGCGCGCGCCACGCA
>JBBQFA010000199.1:0-5257 GCA_038321515.1 Thermoleophilia bacterium
AGTTGGAGCCGATGAAGCCGGCGCCGCCGGTGACCACGAGTCTCACGCCGTCCCTCCTTGTGGTAGACGCCGGCCTGTCAGCCGAGCGGGATGAGCCTGTCGACGGACTCGGCCACGCCCTCCGCCCAGTGCGGCAGGCGAGGGATGGGCCGTTCGCTGCCCAGGGCCGAGAACGCCGGCCGGCGCGCCGGCCGGCCCGCCTCGGCCGTTGTGATCGGCTCGACGGCCACGTCGAGGCCCGCGAGCTGCACGACTTCGCCGGCCAGCTCGCACCACGAGCAATAGCCGCTGCCGGCCAGCTGGTAGAGGCCGGGGCCGACCCCGCTTCGCAGCGCTTCGTCCACAGCCGCCGCGAGGTGCCCGGCATACGTAGGCGAGCCGATCTGGTCGTCGACGACCTTGAGCGGCTCACCCGTCCCGGCGCGGCTCTGCGCCGCGGCGAGGATCGTCTTCACGAAGTTGTTGCCGGTCTCGCTGAACAGCCAGGAGGTGCGAAAGACGGTGCCGTGCACCCAGGCGAGCACCAGCCTCTCCATGTCGAGCTTCGTGCGCCCGTAGACGTTGAGCGGGTGCGGGCGGTCGCTCTCCACGTACGGCTGGCCCTTCTGCCCGTCAAAGACGTAGTCGGTGCTGAAGGAGACCACGGCGGTGTGCGTGCCGCGCACCGCCTCCACGACGTTGCGCGTGCCGAGTACGTTGACGGCCGCGGCAGTGTCGGGGTCGGCCTCGGCGCCGTCGACGTTGGTGTAGGCGGCGCAGTGCAGGATCGCGTCGGGGGCGAAGCCGCGCACGGCTGTGCGTACGGCCTCGGCGTCGCGGATGTCGAGCGCCTCCTCGCGGCTGAGAAAGACCTCGCCCTCGAGGATGCGGGCGAGGGCGGTGGCCAGCTGGCCACCGGCTCCTGTGACGAACCAGCGCGGCATACGACTTCGCTCGCCGCGCCTAGCGCAGCTGCACGCCCCAGTCGTACGGGATCGCCGGCGAGTCGTGCGGCAGCTCGAGCTGATCGGGGTCGGCGTACTTGTAGACCTCGGTCGGCGCGTTGACGATGAACGCCTCCTCGGTACTCACGCACTTCCAGCCGTGCCACAGACCGGGCGGCACGCGCACGAGCAGCGGCTTGTGCTCGCCGAGAAAGAACTCGTCGATCTGGCCGACCGTCGGCGAGGCCTCCTGGCCGGGAGCGGCCGCGTCGCCTGCGGCCCCGCGGCCGTCAAAGAGCACCAGCTTGATCATGCCCTTGACGCAGACGATGTTGTCCCACTGCGCGTCGTGCAGGTGCCAGCCCTTCACGACGCCGGGGAACGTGGTCGTCATGTAGAACTGCCCGAAGCTGATGAAGAGCTCGTCATCGTTGCGCAGACACTCCATGAGGCGGCCGCGCTCATCGGGGACGACCTTGAGCTGCTTGGTCATGACTCCGTCGATCATACGGTCCTCCTAAAGGATCCCGATCTGGCAGGAGTCGCCTACCAGGAAGCGGTAGGCGACCGGACGCGCTTCGCTGTGGGCGATGACGCAATCGCGGCCGATCAGGCTGTCTGTCATGCGCGAACCGAGATGCGAGATGCGGCTGTTCTCGAGGACGATGGAGTTCTCGAGCTCGGCGTGGTCGACGACGACGCCGTCGCTGAGTGCCGTGTACGGGCCGATGAACGAGTCGGTGAGCCGGCACCCGGCGCCGATCACGACCGGGCCGCGCACGGTGCAGCGCTCGAGCCGGGTGCCGTCGCCTACCTGGACCGGCCCTTCGATGGTCGTCTCGCGCAGATCGCCGCGCACGTCGGCGACGAGCGTGCTGAGCACGAGGCGGTTGGCCTCGAGCATGTCCTCGAGCCTGCCCGTGTCCTTCCACCAGCCGGTCACCACGTGCGGCTCGACGCGCAGGCCGCGGTCGACCATGTGCTGGATGGCGTCGGTGATCTCGAGCTCACCGCGGGCACTCGGGGCGATCGCCTTCACGCTGGCGAAGACGGCCGGCGTGAAGAGGTAGACGCCGACGAGGGCGAGGTCGCTGCGCGGCTCGGCCGGCTTCTCCACGAGCCGCGCCACGTGGCCGTCGCCGTCGAGCTCGGCGATGCCGTAGCTCTGCGGGTCGGCTACCTTCTGCAGGAGGATGAGTGCGTCCGGCCGGCTCTCGTCGAAGGCCCGCACGAACGGCGCGATGCCTTCTTTGAGCAGGTTGTCGCCGAGGTACATGACGAAGGGGTCGTCGCCCAGGAAGGCATCGCTGATAAGCACCGCGTGCGCGAGGCCCAGCGGCGCCTCCTGCGGCAGGTACGTGACGGCGAGCCCGAAGCGGCTGCCGTCGCCGACCGCGGCCTCGATCTCGGCGTGCGTGTCGCCGACCACGATGCCGACCTCGGTGATGCCCGCCGAGCGCATCGCTTCGAGGCCGTAGAAGAGCACCGGCTTGTTGGCCACGGGCACGAGCTGCTTGGCGGCCGTGTGGGTGATGGGGCGGAGGCGCGTGCCGGCGCCGCCGCTCAGGATGAGGCCTTTCATCGGCATGCCCTCCGGCGCCGGCGGTCAGATGGTCTCGTCGTCGCCCAGCTCGTCGTCGGTCTCGGTGGAGAGCAGATCGAGGACGTGGTGCTCGTCGACCGCCTTGCCGACGAAGACGACGTTGGGGCCCGCCCAAAGGGTGACGCGGGCCCCCACCGGGAGCCGATACGGATCGCCGTTCAGGATGATGCTCGTCAGGGTCGACCGTTCGATGTCACGCGTGACCTCGGCACTGTCGATGCGGAACGGCTTGGCTTCGCCGAGCTGCAGGCGGGGTTCTCTGCTTTCGTCGATGATCACGCGGCGGAGTATAGCACCCGAGCCTCTGGCCCCACTGCCGAATTCGTGGTTTAGTAGGGAGGATGGGAACGGTCCGCCCGGGGGGCGACCGGTGGATCAGGAGGAAGGAGAGCACGTGTCTGCCACACCGAGATCAGGTCGCAGCCGTTTACTCGTGGTGGTACTCGCCGCTTTGCTGGCAGTGGGGCTTCTCTGGGGTCTGGGCTCCGCCCTCGCCTCCAGCGAGAGCCCCGCGGCCGACGGCGGTAAGACTACACTCCGCCTGGGCTGGACCAACGACCCGGACAACCTCAACCCGTTCATCGGCTACGAGTCGTCCAGCTACGAGGTCTGGGCGATCAACTACGAGTTACTCGTCGGCTTCCGCGCCAGCGACTACGCCAACGTGCCGGGGGTGGGGCTGGCGACCGACTGGCAGACCTCGGACGACGGCAAGGTCTGGACGTTCACGATCACCGACAAGTCGAAATGGCAGGACGGCAAGCCGCTGACCGCCAGCGACGTGGCTTTCACGTTCAACTACATCATCGACAACGAACTCGGCATGTTCACGGACTACGTCAAGTTCATCGACAAGGTCGAGGCGACGGACGCCACCCACGTGGTCTTCACCTGCTCGAAGCCCAAGGCCAACATGCTCGGGCTCTGGATCCCCATCCTGCCCGAGCACATCTGGAGCAAGGTCAGCCCCAAGGAGGTCGAGAACAAGTTCAAGAACCCGCCGCCGATCATCGGCTCGGGGCCCTTCCAGACCGTGGAGTGGAAGAAGGGCGCGTACGTGCGCATGGTCGCCAACAAGGACTACTGGCGCGGCGCCCCCAAGGTCGACGAGGTCATCTTCCAGACCTACCAGAACCAGGACACGATGGCGCAGGACCTCAAGACCGGCGCCATCCAGTCTGGCTGGAACATCCCGTCGGCGCAGTTCGACCCGCTCAACAACGAACCCGACCTCGAGTCTATCCGGGCCGTCACCATCGGCTTCGACGAGCTCGGCTTCAACTGCGCGGACAAGAAGATCTACCCGAAGTCGACCGGCCATCCGGTGTTGCAGGACCCGGCCTTCAGAAGCGCGCTGCAGTGGGCGGTCGACAAGGAGAAGATCGTGTCGATCGGCTACAACGGCAACGCCGCTCCGGCCGACACCATCGTCACGCGTGACTTCTACTCGGCGGAGGCGGACTTCCACCTGACACCGCCGACGCCGTACACGTTCGACCTCGCCAAGGCCGAGCAGGCGCTCGACGCGGCCGGCTACCCCGACGGCAACGGCGACGGCATCCGCGAGTACAAGGGCAAGCCGATCAAGCTCCGCCTCTACGCACGCAGCGAATCGCCGGAGAGCCAGAACTGCGGCAAGCTCATCACGGGCTGGTTCAAGGAGATCGGGCTCGACATCGACTTCCAGATCATCGACGACGGCGCCCTGGGCGACAAGCAGTACAACTATGACGGGGACCAGTACGCCCCCGACTTCGACATGTTCATCTGGGGCTGGGGCGGCGACGTCGACCCGAACTTCATCCTCTCGATCATGACCACGGACTCGATCGAGAACTGGAGCGACTGCATCTGGTCGAACGCCGAGTACGACAAGCTGTTCCTCGAGCAGCAGACGACCATCGATGTCCAGGAGCGCATCGCGCTCGTGAAGCGTATGCAGCAGATCGTCTACGACGAGTCGCCCTACATCCCGCTCGTCTACCCGCAGGACCTCGAGGCCGCCAACAAGGGCACGTGGACCGGCTGGGTACGGGCCAATGAGAACAAGGGCGCGTGGTGGTACAACACCCAGCCGGATTCGTACGTCGCGGTCCACCCCGGCACCATCGCCCCCGCCGAATCCGGCGGCGGCTCGAGCACGAACCTCATCATCGCGATCGTGGCGGCGGCCGTCGTCGTCATCCTCGTCGTCGTGCTGCTGATGCGGAGACGCAGCGGACGCACTGAGACCGAGGCGTGATCTAGCGAGAGGTAGGCTCGTCACCGACGGGGGTGACGGCTGAGGCAACGACCGGCGGGGCGGCCGGCGCGAACGCGCCGGCCGTCCCGCCTCACGTACGAAGGCTACAGGCCACCCGTCGTCGGGGCAGGCTGAACAGCGTCAGGACGCGTAGCTCAGGTAGGGCCGCCAGCTCTCGTGGACATAGTCGACGTGCAGAAGCACGAACGCCGACGGCGCCGGCGCCCGCGGCGCCTGCGTAAGGCGCAAACCGGCCAGGTGCAAGGGGCGGTCGCCCTTCTTGCGGTTGCAGGGCGCGCACGAGGTGACGAGGTTGTCCCACGTGTCGCCGCCGCCCTTGGAGCGCGGCACCACGTGGTCGACGGTGAGGTGGCGCTCGCTGCCGCAGTACTGGCAGCGGTGGTTGTCACGAGCGAAGACGGCGCGCCGGGAGATGCGCCCGGAGGCCGCCCGGCGCGGGATGCGCACGTAGGTATTCAGTCGGATGAC
>JBBQFA010000200.1:0-5255 GCA_038321515.1 Thermoleophilia bacterium
ACACGAGCAGCACGCTCAGAGCGACCATCCACACCATGTAGAAGAGCGCGAAGAGGACCCAGGCCTCGAGGGTCGTCGTGTCTTTGGCCGGCGGCGCGCCCCACGGCTGGATGTGCGGCGGCTGCAGCCAGCCGAGACCGAACGTCACGACGGCTGGGGCAAGCGCGAGGGCGAGCAAGCCGAGCGTCGTGAGCGCGATGAGCAGGCGCCGGCGAGCCAACGCCTCAGCCTTCGGGTGTGAGGGAGCGAGCCATGAGCACCTCGTCATGATACTCGTCACCGCAGCGGTACTGCGCGCGCCGCAGGCCCTCGCGCACGAAACCGTGGCGCTCGTAGAAGGCGATGGCGTGGGCGTTGTCAGGGAACACGCCGAGGACGGCGCGCACGTAGCCGTGCGCCGATGCCCAGGCGAGCGCCTCCTCGAGCAGCGCGCCGCCGACCCCGAGGCCGCGGTACTCCCGGGCCACCGACATGCCGAGCCAGGCGACGTGGCCCGACGCCGGGTTGGCGTCGGGCCATAGGCCGAGGTTGCCGGCCAGCCGGCCGGCGAGCTCGGCGGCGAGAAAGAGGCCGCGCGGGGAGGCGCTGGCTTCGGCGATGCGCCGCCGCCAGTCGGCGGCCTTGGCCTCGCCGGGTCGCAGCAAGAGCGTGACCTGCGGCTCGGCGGCCACGGCGTCGAGGAGCCGGGCGAGCAGGCGAGCGTCTCGCGTGCGCGCTCCGCGCACGCGCAGAACGCGCCCGTCGGCGAGCGCCACCTCGATCTCACGTCCCAGCCTGGCCACGATGTGGCCTCCCCTCGGGTGACGAGCGTGAAACGCCGGCCCGGGCTGCCGCTACGGCGAGCCCGGGCCGGCGCCGGTCGTCTCGGATCTGCGACCTACTTCTCGAGCGAGAGCTCGCCGCGCTCCTCGATGGCGGCCTGCGCCGCGGCGAGGCGCGCCACGGGCAGCCGGAACGGCGAGCAGCTCACGTAGTTCATCCCGGCACGGTGGCAGAACTTGACCGTCTCGGGATCGCCGCCCTGCTCGCCGCAGATGCCGACCTTGAGCTGCGGCCGCGTACTGCGGCCCTTCTCGATGCCGATCTCGACGAGCTGCCCGACGCCCTCCTGGTCGAGGGTCGCGAACGGGTCGGCCGGCCAGATCTCGAGCGCCTCGCTCGTGTAGAGCCCGAGGAACTTGCCGGCGTCGTCGCGGCTCACGCCGAGCGTCATCTGCGTGAGGTCGTTGGTGCCGAAGCTGAAGAACTCGGCCACTTCGGCGATCTGGTCGGCGGTGAGCGCCGCACGCGGGATCTCGATCATCGTGCCGACGAGGTAGTCGACGGTCACGCCCTGCTCGGCGAAGACCTTCTCGGCGACCTCGCGCACGACCGCCGTCTGGTGTTCTAGCTCCTTCTTGGTGCCGACCAGCGGGATCATGATCTCCGGGTGCACCGCCTGGCCCTCCTTCTGGACCAGGCAGGCGGCCTCGAGGATCGCGCGCACCTGCATCGCCGTGATCTCGGGGTAGGCGATGCCGAGGCGGCAGCCGCGGTGGCCGAGCATCGGGTTGCTCTCGTGCAGATCGTCGACCTTGGCCTTGACGACCTCCTCGCTGATGCCGAGGGCGGCCGCCGTCTCGCGGGTGTCGACCTCGTCGTGCGGCAGAAACTCGTGCAGCGGCGGGTCGAGCGTGCGCACCGTCACGGGGAGCTCGCCCAGGACGCGGAAGATGCCTTCAAAGTCGCCCCGCTGCATCGGCAGCAGCTTGGCGAGCGCGGCTTCGCGCGCCGCGGCGTCGTCGGCGAGGATCATCTCGCGCACGGTCATGATGCGCTCACCCTCGAAGAACATGTGCTCGGTGCGGCACAGGCCGATGCCCTCGGCGCCGAAGGCGATCGCATCGGCGCTCTGGCCGGGCTGGTCGGCGTTGGTTCGCACGCCCAGCGTGCGCGTCTTGTCGGCCCACTCCATGATCTCGGCGTAGTACCGGTACGATCCGGACTCCTCGGGCTTCATGCTCTTCTCGAGCAACACCTGCAGCACCTCGGGCGGGCGCGTCTCGAGCTGGCCGAGGATGACCTCGCCGGTGAAGCCGTCGATGCTGATCCAGTCGCCTTCGCTCACGGTCGCGTCGTCGGCCTTGAAGCGGCGCGTCTTCATGTCGATGTCGAGCGCGCCGCAGCCGACGATGCAGACCTTGCCCATCTGGCGGCCGACGAGCGCGGCGTGGCTGGTCATGCCGCCCTGCGCCGTGAGGATGCCCTGGGCGGCGTCCATGCCGCGGATGTCCTTGGGGCTGGTGAAGTCGCGGACGAGCAGGACCTGCTCGCCGCGCGCGGCCCAGGCCTCGGCGTCGGCGGCGCTGAAGACGACGCGGCCGGAGGCGGCGCCGGGGCCGGCGGGCAGGCCCTTGGCCTTGACCCGGCCCTCGGCTACGGCGCGCAGCTTGTCGTCGGGGCCGAAGACCGGCCGCAGCAGCTGGTTGAGCTGCTCCGGCTCGATGCGCATGAGCGCCTCATCGGGGGTGATAAGTCCCTGGTCGCAGAGGTCGACGGCGATACGGATCGCGGCGAATCCGGTGCGCTTGCCGTTGCGCGTCTGCAGCATGAAGAGGCGGCCCTTCTCGATCGTGAACTCGAAGTCCTGCATGTCGCGCATCTCGGACTCGAGCTTCTGGCGGATCTCCATGAGCTCGTCGTAGACGTCCGGCCAGACCTCCTGGAGCTCGACCGCCGGGCGCGGCGTGCGCACCCCGGCGACCACGTCTTCGCCCTGGGCGTTGACGAGAAACTCGCCGTAGAACTCGTTTTCGCCGCTGGCGGGGTTGCGCGTAAAGCCCACACCGGTGCCGCTCTCGTCGCCGGCGTTGCCGTAGACCATGGTCTGCACGTTGACGGCCGTGCCCCAGTCGTCGGGGATGCCGTACATGCGCCGGTAGGCGACGGCGCGGTCGTTGCCCCAACTGCCGAACACGGCGGAGACGGCGCCCCAGAGTTGCTGCCGCGGGTCGTCGGGAAAGTCGCTGCCGGTGGTCTCCTTGACGGCCGCCTTGAACTCGGCGACGAGCTGTTTGAGGTCGTCGGCGGTGAGGTCGGTGTCGTAGGCGACGCCCTTGGCCGTCTTCATCGCCTCGAGGCGATCCTCGAACACGTCACCCTCGATGTCCCCGCCCTCGTTGCAGCCGAGCACGACGTCGCCGTACATGCTGACGAAGCGCCGGTAGCAGTCGTAGGCAAAACGCGGGTCGCCGGTGCTGGCGATGACGCCCTGGACCGTGGTGTCGTTGAGGCCCAGGTTGAGGATGGTGTCCATCATGCCGGGCATCGAGGCGCGGGCGCCGGAGCGCACGCTGAGCAGCAGCGGGTCCGAGGCGTCGCCGAAGGTCTTGCCGGTGTCGGCCTCGAGCACGGCGAGCGCGGTCTCGAGCTGAGTGTCGACGCCGCCGGGGTAGCCACCGTTCGCGGAGTAGAAGTTACACACCTCGGTGGTGATTGTGAAACCGGGCGGCACCGGCAGGCCGATGATCGTCATCTCGGCGAGATTGGCGCCCTTGCCGCCGAGCAACTCCTTCATGCTCTTGTTGCCTTCGCTGAAGCCGTAGACGTACTTCTCGGACATTGAAGCCTCCCCGGGGTCTCGACCCGTCGCGTCGCGACGGGCGCGTGAGCGTGCTGTGTCTCTGGCTGTTGCTTACGCCTGCGCCGGCGGCAGGCGACTGAACTCTCCGATCCGGCCGATCAGACCGGTGACGGCGGCGAGCTGCGCCAGACGATTGGCGCGTACCGCCTGATCCTTGTCCATCACCAGAACGGCGTCGAAGTAGCGGTCGACGGCCGGCCGCAGAGCGGCCGCGGCCACGACCGCGCTCTCGAGCTCGAGGTGGTCGAGCGCGTCGAGCAGCGGCCCGCGCGCAGCGGCAAAGGCCGCCGCCAGCTCGCGCTCGGCGTCGTCGGCGAACAGGGCCGGGTCTACTGGGCGCGTCCCGGCCTCCGGATCCTTGGCCGCCAGCGCGGCGCAGCGGTTGTAGGCAGTCACCGCGTCCTAGAAGAAGTCGCGGCCGGCCAGCGCGGCGAAGGTGCGCGCCCGCGCCGCCGGCGACGGCAGGTCGGCGACGGGCGCGCCCATCGCCGCCTCGACGCTCGCGAAGGACAGGCCTTCGTCGAGCAGCAGCACCTGCAGGCGCTCGCGCACGAACGCCCCTATCTCGGCGACGATGGTCGCGCGCCGCGGCTCGTCCAGCCCCTCGATGCCCTGCAATTCAAACTGGTCGAGAGCGGAGGTCAGCAGGCCGGAGAGCGGGAAGCGCAGGCTGAATTCGAGCGCGATGCGCACGACGCCCATGGCGGCGCGGCGCAGCCCATATGGGTCGCGCGAGCCCGACGGCTTCTGGCCCGCGACCCAGGCGCCGACGATGTTGTCGACCTTCTCGGCGATCGCCAGAAGGGCGCCGGCGACGGTACTGGGCAGCGGCGCCGTGGCAGACAGCGGGCGGTAGTGCTCGCCGACCGCGAGGGCGACCGCGTCGCCCAGTCCGCCGGCCTCCGCGTAGTGGCCGCCCATCACGCCCTGCAGCACCGGGAACTCGATGACGACCTGGCTGACCAGGTCGGCCTTGGCGAGGCGAGCGGCGCTGCGCAGCGTGTCTTCGAGAGGAGCCGACGAGCCATTGCCGCCGGAGGCGGCGCCGGCGGCGCCCGGACCGGCGGCCAGCCCCGCGACCAGGCCTCCCAGCCGCTGCGCCTTGTCGGCCAGCGACCCGAGCTTCTCGTGGAACACCACGGCGCCCAGCCTGTCGGCCATGGTGTCGAGCCCCTCGGCGATATCGCGGTCGTAGGCGAACTCGGCGTCGTCAAGGCGGCCGTCGAGCACGCGCTCGTTACCGCGCGTGACCAGCTCGGCCGCCTGCGGATCGCCGTTCGAGACGTAGAGAAACGCCGGCAGCAGCCCGCCGCCGGCGTCGCGCATCGGGAAGTACCGCTGGTGGCTCTGCATCGCCGTGACCAGCACCTCGTCGGGCAGCCGCAGGTGCCGCTCGGCGAATCCGCCACGCGCGACGCTCGGCCACTCGGCGAGGTACACCGCCTCGGCGAGCACGTCGCCGGGGTCCGACCACTCCCCGCCGAGCTCGGCGACGCGGGCGTCGAGGCCCTGCACGATCAGCCGGCGACGCTCGGCTTGCGAGACGATGACCTTCTGCTGCTCGAGCAGCTCTTCATAGCGCTCGGCGGCGGCGATCGCGACGGGCGCGCCGAGCACGCGGTGGCCCTGCGAG
>JBBQFA010000201.1:0-5208 GCA_038321515.1 Thermoleophilia bacterium
GAAGACCGGTCCCAATCCCACGGATCGAGCTAAAAGGGGGCGAAACGCTCAGTCCTCACCGAGGGCGCCGGGGTGCCCATCGGCCTCGCCCACGAGGGCGCCAACCGCAACGACCACAAGCTCCTTGAGGGCACCCTCGACCATCCCGATAACGCGGCCGGAGCCCAGCGCCGAGAAGCCACAAGGCCTCTGCCTCGACAAGGCCTACGACAACAAGGGACCCCGGGAGCTCGTCAGTGGCTACCGGTTCACCCCCCACATCCGCTCGCGAGGGGAGGAGATCAAAGACAAGCTGCGCGTCCCCGGATGGCGCGCCCGACGCTGGGTGGTCGAAGCCTGCCACTCACGGCTGAACCGCAACCGCGGTATCCTCATCCGCTGGTCGAAGAAGGAAGAGAACCACCTCGCCCTCCTGATGCTCGCCAGCGGCCTCATCGCCTTCAAGAAGGCCCGCGATGCAGTCCTGCAAGCGGCTCTGGAGGCGACCTAATGGGATAGGCCCTTAGGGAGTACATCGTCAAAGGCTTCGTGCTGGACGACGAGCGCCTCAAGAACCCGAGGGTCGGCAACACTTACTTCGGGTCCCAAGCCGAGCGGCGCGTACCTATGACCATGCGAGACTGGACCGTGAAGGTGGAGGGCTTCTTGACACTGAACGACCGGGAGATCCTGCAGAACGCGGGCAGGGTCTCGGCGGAACTGGCCAAGGCGCACGCCAAGCGTGAGTTCGTGGAGTTCCGTAGGGCCGAAGATCGGCGCCTCGAATCCGACTTCGACCGCGCCGTGAAGCGGCTGCCGTCTCACTCAGACCGCATACGCAGTGTTCGGTCAGGTCCCGGCGGCAGCCCGCGGTTTGCAACGGCGCCCTGCGAACTGTACTCTGAATTGTACAGTCAGCTGTACTAGGAGGCCGCCATGCAGCCGCTCAAGCTCGACGAGGACATACGCCCGCTCTCGGAGTTCCGTGCCGGCGTCGCGTCGTTCGTCAGGCAGGTCAACGAAACCGGTCGCCCGCTCGTTCTCACCCAGCGTGGTCGCGGGGTCGCCGTGGTCCTTGACATCCGCGAGTTCGAGGCCATGCGTGAACGACTGGCTCTGCTGGAGGACATCGCTCGCGCCGAGGCGCAGCTGGACGCGGGCGAGGGCATCCCGCACGCGGAGGCCAAGGCTCGCATCCTCAAGAGAATCGACGCATGCAGGTAATCTGGACTGATCCTGCTCTGGAGCGCGTCGACGAGATCGCGGTCTACATAGCCCGGGACGATCCCGACGCGGCCGCCCGCTGGACCGTTGAGCTCTTCGCCGCGGTGTCGCGCCTCGTCGACTTCCCCGAGAGCGGGCGAACGGTCCCGGAGCTTGGGTCGCGAGATGTCCGCGAGCTGAGCACGTGCATTCCGCCGTCGCGGCCCTCGACCTCGGTGCCTACCAAGGGCGTGAAACCTCTTCGCCGCGGGGGCTGTGGGCTACGCCGCGCGGAAGGCGCGGATATCCACCTGCACTCCTGAGGCGGCAGCCTCTTCAGCCATGCGCAGAACCTGCTCCGTGGTGGCCGCGTCCACGTACTCCTCGCCGCAGTCGGCGCAGACCAGCGCCGGGACGTCTTTGGCGACGAAGGTGAGAGTGTCTCGCTCCAGCGTGACTGTGATCGTCCCGGGTTGGGTCTCGCCTTGGCGACAGACGGGGCACATCATGACCGGGCTCTATGCGAGTTCGAGCAGCTGATTCACAAGGGCGGCAAGCGATGCCGACACGATTGCCGGGTCGTCGCGGCCTGCGGCTGCGCGCCCGGCCAAGACACAGCCTCGAGCGTTCTCCGCCGCGAAGTCACTGCGCAGGATCGCCATAGCCTGACTCACGACCTCGGCGATGGCGATTCTCGTTTCACCGTGGTGCTCGTCGGTCGGCACCGAGCGCCCTTGCGAGAGTACGTTCGCGACGCTGCGAAGGTCACTTCCGCGGAGAAGTCGGAGCATGTCGAGCGCATCCTTCGCAATGAAGTCGCTGCGTTTCGGATCGTCGAGGCGTTCCTCTACCTTGTGGGCTTTGGCGACGAGCAGCGCCGCAACGCCCGCCACGCGTACCTCGAAACTCCGGGGGTCTGAGTCCAGCGCCGCAACATTCATGATGTCACCGTCGATGAGCGCAAGCTCGAGACCGACTGCCTTTCGCGCGAGACGATCGCCTTGCGCTGCGAGTCTGGCTGCGCGTTTGCCCTTGCCACTCACGGCTTCTGGCACCAGGAGGTCGAGGTCGATGTTGACGACGCTTCCCGCAACCACCTGCTCGGTCACCCAGGAACCTACGACGGGCCCGCTGGCTCCTATCTTGGGCACGAAGCCTGCGTTGACGAGGGCGTCATCGAGCCGGGGGATTCGCCCCAACAACGACGGGTCGAGCGCGAGATCGGCATCTGTCGTGTGCGGCGTTGTCGCGAGATCGCCTTCACCGACGCGAAGGTAGACGGCGTGCGCGCCGACGAGTATCGTGGCCCGTCGTTGCTCGCCCATGGCCTCGAGACCGTTGAGGAGCACTCGACGGGCAGCGATGTACAGGGGGTCAGGTAGAGACGATTCAGGCATCGAGACGCCAGGCACCCTCGTTTGCGGCCATCCGCTCGAGGAGGGCCTCGCCCTCCGCGGGCATGCGATCTGGGCCAGTGAGGCAGTCGACGGCGACCTGTGCGAGTGCAGCGAAGGTGATGCCTTCGTCGGTCCAACTGCGCTCGTAGACCACGGGGTCGAGCGGCTCGCAGAGGTACACGTTGCCGGTGCCGGTCGCCCTCACAAGTCCTGTCTTGTCCGCGGTGCCAATGGGAGCGTCCACGTAGCAGAACAGCAGGGAGGGCGGTGCGACAGGGGCGCGCTTCGCAGCTGCGAAAGAACCAGTCACCGAGTAGCGCCGCCCCGGTGCTCGGTCGGCCCAGCCGGCGAGTTCTCGCAGAAACGCGCGGATGCCGTTGGGCGCGAGGAACAGTTGGGGGCTGTTTGACTCGAGCAGTCGGTAGTCGCTGCTCCAGCGACGGATCAGGTCCGCCCAGAGCACCCGCGTGATGATTTGCTGCGGTCCACGCCCTTCACGCTCCACCAGAGCGTCTCGTTCGAGGAGGCTCATGATCTTCGAGACATAGCCCGGACTGACATCCGCTCGGGCAGTGACGGCGCGCGAGGTGGTGGGCTCTCTGCAGTCGCAGAGCGCGCGCACAACGCGTGCCGCCTTGGCTCCGCGCAGCGACCTTGCCGACGCATCGCCTGGGGTTGGGTCTGTGTCCGAACCCGGCTGGCGAATGAACAGACTGGGCCAGTCGGAACGCACGAGCATGTTGCCGGTCATGTCGATGTAGTTGATCCCGGCCTCTTCGAGCAGAGATCGGGCCCGAGGGCCGATGTACTGCGCGAGCAACAGGTACTTGTTGTCGGGCGGTACAGGCCTGAGAGTATTGAGCCAACCAAGGATGTCGCGCGGAAACACGCGCTGCTTGGCCTTGACCATCTGGAGCGTCCCGGTCCCATCGGGGGCGACTAGTCTGAGTACGGCGTCTGGCTGAAGGACGCCGGGGCCACGCCAAGGCTCGTTGACGCTACGTACGCTCCACCCCTGCCCGAGCCGGTCCGCGAGGAGTTGGGTCGCGCGGAGTATGAGGTCTGATTCACTCGGCATTGTGGTTCCTGGCGAGGTATTCTTTCCTGCGACAGGAAACATAATATCAATGGGAAACATTGCCGTCAACGACGGACCTGGACCTCCCCGCCAGCTCCCGACGAGGAGTGCGCAGGTCTGAGCAGACGGATGCCGGCTACCGCGGGCCACGCTGAAGCGCTCTCAGCCGGCGGCCGCTCGTGGGGTGCTGCCCCGAGGTCGAACAGACCCCGCGCGCTGAGATGGAAGAGCAGGTGATCCTGCGCGATGTCGATCAGCGCCGGACCCCGGCCCCCGCTCCTGCCCTGGTAGTGGCGGACCAGGTAGCCCTCGGTGATCACGAGTCGGCGAGCTCGAGGCCGGTGGAGTCGATGACGTCGTAGCCTGCGTCGTAGCGCCCACTGCGGCTGCGGTCGCCAAGGTAGTACGGCCCGCGCCCCTGCGGCGCGGTTGCAAGCAACGCCTGGGCGACATCTTCCCGCCCCCCTCGAGCCACCAGATACGCCGCTCGGGCCCACGTCGATCGCGGCCGACCGGCAAGCTCGGCGACCAGCTGGTCGGCCCTGGTCTCCACGGTTGCGCTGCGCAGCCAGTCACCCACGTTCGGCCAGTCGCCGTACAAGGCCGGCCGCGACGCCATGAATGCCAGCAGCGTGGGAGCACTCCACACGGGGAGAGCGTCGCGGACGACGCAAGGAGTTCGCGGCAGCCAATGCACGAGCCTGTACCCGTGCAGCGCCGGCGGGACCCTGACGGATGGTGGCGCGCCGATCACCTCGCGCGCAGGGCGTCTTGTCGCGTACCCAAGCAGATAGGCAGCCGACTCAGCGGCCACGCTCAAAGGGGCGTCGGCATGGCGGCGCAGCGTCGCGCGGAGCTCGATCAACGGATCGCCGGCGCCGAACGGGCCGGCCCTCGAGGCTGGCGCGAACTCCCACACGCCTCGCGTCGTGAGGTCGAGCAGCCAGCCGCGATCGCGCAAACGGCGCACGGAGACGTCCACCGGCCAGGTGACGCCGACCTCGCGGCCCCACTCTTGCAGGTCGTCGCGGCTGACCACCCGCGGCTGTTCGAGCTCGAGCACTTCGAGCAGTGCGGCGAGCTTCGTTGTGACGGATCGCACGATTGTCATCCTAATACTCTATCCTGTCTGAATCAGACATGTTACATGCGTTTCCGGACAGTCCCCACCGTAGCACGAGATGACGCTCGCGCAAGAGGAGAGGGTGGCACCAATTATGGAACATTCTCAGCGTGACGTCGGCCGCGACATCAAGACGGCGCGGCAGCGTCTGGCGAGACTGCGAGGAGTAGCGTGATGGACAAGCGGCATATCGGCGACGACTTCGACGACTTACTGCGTGACGAGCGCCTTCTCGACGACGCGGAGGCCACCGCCGCCAAGCGGGTGATCGCCTTTCAGATCGCCCAAGAGATGAAGCGCGCGCATCTCACCAAGTCGGAGATGGCCCTGCGCATGAAGACCAGCAGGCCGGCGCTGGACCGCCTGCTCGACCCGACGAATCGCTCGGTGACGCTGTCTACTCTGGAGCGAGCCGCTTCGGCGGTCGG
>JBBQFA010000202.1:0-5199 GCA_038321515.1 Thermoleophilia bacterium
GGCCATTGGGGGCCGGGGCGCGCCCCCCGCGCCCCCCGCGGCCCATCCCCCTTTCTGGGACTGGTGCGGCGCCACGCCGGCGTCTCGAGACGGCGCGACTTCGACAGCTGGGCGTGCGGCTGGTCTGCCGCGCCCGTGCGCGTTTCGGTAGGGTAGCGGGGCGATAGGTTTCCGGCGATAGGACTGAGAATGTGCGCTCACAGCTCCGGCCGCGCCATCATCGAGGTGGACGGCCTCTCCAAGCACTACGGTGACGTGCGTGCGGTCGAAGACGTCAGCTTCAGCGTGGCCGAGGGCGAGATTCTTGGCCTGCTCGGCCACAACGGCGCCGGCAAGACGACGACCATCCGCATGCTCACAGGGCGTGCGCGTCCGACCGGCGGTCGCGCGCTTATCGCCGGTCTCGACATCGTGCACGAGCGCGAGCGCGTAAAACCGCTCATCAATCTCGTGTTCGAAGAGCAGAATCTTTACGAGCGTCAATCAGGGCGCGAGAACCTGCAGCTGTTCGCCAAGCTCTACGGCGCGCCGCCGGCTCGCGTCGCGGAGCTTCTCGAGCGCGTCGGCCTGACGGACGCCGCATCCCGCAGGGTCCGGACCTACTCCAGCGGCATGAAGCAGCGGCTCCTCGTCGCCCGGGCCCTGGTGAACGATCCTCGCGTCCTATTCCTTGACGAACCCACCAAGGGGCTCGACCCGTCGTCTGCCCGCGACGTGCGCAGTCTCATCCGCGATCACGCGAGCGCCGGCGCCACGGTCTTTCTCACCACCCACTACATGGAAGAGGCAGATGAACTGTGCGATCGCGTCGCCTTCCTGGCGGCGGGTAGGATCGTCGCGCTCGACACGCCGCGTGAGCTGAAGCTCCGCTACGGTGAGCGTACCGCCACCGTTCTGCTGCGCGACCGCTCGGAGCGCGAGGTCCGCCTCGATGACGGCGGGGACGCGGCTCGCCTCGAGGCGTGGATGGCCGCCGGCGACGTGCTCACGGTGCACTCCAACGAAGGCACCCTCGAGGATGTCTTCGTGAACCTGGCCGGGAGGCCGCTTTGAACGCCACCCGCGTCGATGCCATCTATCGCAAGGACATGCGCGACGCGCTGCGCGATTCTCGCCTCATCATCGCCGTCCTCATGCCGCTGCTCATCGGCCTCCTCTACAGCTTCATGTTCAAGGACGACACAAAGCCGACAGCCAAGCTGGGCGTAGTCACGTCGGCGTCGACGCAGCTGCCTTCCGCCCTGCAGGCGGCGACGAAGGCGGCGATGGTGCTGAAAGTCCAGTCGTTCGCCGACCAGGCGGCCCTGACCCGGCAGGTGCGGGAAGAGAACGTGGACGTTGGGCTCGTCGTCCCGAGCGGTTTCGACGAAGCGCTGAAGGGCGGGTCTCCGCCGACGCTCACGGTGATCCTGCCGGCCACGCCGAGCTTCGGCGGCGACTACGTGGCGGCGATCGTCGACCGCGTGACGCAGTCTCTCGCAGGCCAGGCGCCGGCGGCGACCATCACGCTGGTGACGCTCCCCGCGACTTCCGGGACCTCCGACTCGGCCTTCACGGCTCTCGGCCCGCGGAAGGTCTTCGTACTCGTGGCCGTCATCCTCATGATCGCTATGATCGCCGTGTACGCGTTGCCGGCGGTCCTGACCGAGGAGACGGAGAAACGGACCATGGAGGCGCTTACGCTGATCGCGTCGGGCGCGGAGGTGATCGTCGCCAAGTCGCTGTTCGGGCTCACGTACTGTGTCATCTCCGTGCCGCTCATGCTCGTGGTGACGCGGGTGGTGCCCCAGGATGTGGCACTCTTCGTCGTCGCGATCGTCCTGACATCGGTGACCCTGGTCGGCTTCGGGCTACTTCTGGGCGGACTGATGCGGACTCAGACGCAGCTCAACATCTGGAGCACCGTTGCCCTGCTTCCCATGATCCTCCCTGCGATCGTCGTCGGGCTACCCCTGCCGCGATGGGCCGAGGCGATCGTGTCCGTCCTCCCTACCGCGCAGACGATGCGGCTCGGGGTGAACGCCCTGGCGGGCCGCGAGCTGTTCGCTGCCGAATGGTTTGCCGTTGCGGTCCTGCTGGGGTGGGCGGTGGTCGGTTACGGCCTCGTCTGGTGGCGTCTGTCGCGGCGGGAGGCGGCGTAAGCTAGCCGCGCCTCTACCGTGAAGTCTCGCGTCGCGTTCCACTCCGGCGCCTCCCTCTTGCCGTGCGCTACCATTGCGGCATGAACGGGCAAGTGGACACCAGGTTCGTGGAGGCGCTGGTCGTCGGCTCGCTGCTCGCGCCGGAGGGCGCGGCCGCGTACGCGACGGCGATGCGCTGGTGGGGGTGGGCGCCGGCGAATGACGCGGCAAGGGCGCCGGAGGCGGGTTCGGCGGGTTCGGACGGATCCGGCGCCTCGCAGATCTTCTTCATCACCCCGATGCGCAAGCAGGCGATGCGTCCGGAGCTACTCGGCGTGCGCTTCGAGCTCGTCTTCATCAAGCCGGAGCGGATGTTCGGGGCGGCGCTGCTCGGAGAGCCGGGTCTGCGCATACGTGTCACGGACCCGGAGCGGACGATCGTCGATATGTTCGACCGCAGCGACCTGTGCGGCGGCGTCCCTGCGGCTGCCGCCGCCCTGGTAGCGGCTTGGCCGGCGCTCGACGCGGAGCGCCTGACCGGCTACCTCGAGCGCTTCGCCGGCGGCACGGTGCCAAGGCGACTCGGGTACCTCGTCGCGCGCCTGGGCTTGCTGCCGCCGGCCGACCCGCTGCTCGGGCGTTGGCGGGCGTTGCTCGGCGCCGGCTATTCGCTGCTGGAGCGGGGCGGGCCTGCTGACGGCCCCTTCGTGCGCCGTTGGCGCCTACGGGTGAACGTGCCTGAACTGCGCGCCTGACGAGTCGACCGCGCGCGGCTCTCAGCCGCTGGCGCGGCTTGCCGGACGCGTCCGCGTCAGGCCGCGGCGCCGCGGTCCTCGTGACAGGTCACGCCCTCGTCACCGACCAACAGGACGAGGTCGGTGCTGCCGCAGCAGGGGCACTGCACCACGCTCGAATGCGCCTTGTATACGTCGATCGGCACGACGAACTCCTCGTTGCAGACCTCGCACAGGAGGTCGACCCTTGCGCTCATCACCTCTCCTTTTGCCTCGTTGTCACGAGACCGTTGTACGCGGGGTGCGCGAATCGGGCGTGAGGGACGGATGAGCGGTCGATGAAGGCAGACGCGCTCGACGACTCGCGGATCGCCCGTCGGCGGCGAGAGGTGAGTAGACTGGCGGGCGTGAGTGACGTGTCAGAACGAGAGAAGATGCTCGGCGGACAACCGTACGCGAGCTCCGATCCGGAGCTTGTGGCCGCCCGTCTGCGGGCGCGACAGGTCGTACGCGCCTACAACCTGTCGGCTCCGGACGCCGATGGCGAGCGCCACGACCTCCTCGCTGGGCTGCTCGCCGACCTTGGCGACGACGTCGTGGTCGAGCCGCCGTTCCACTGCGACTACGGCTGGAACATCTCGCTGGGCGCCGGAGTGTACGTCAACTTCGATGCGGTCGTCCTCGACTGTGCGCCGGTGACTGTCGGCGCGCTCACGCTGATCGGTCCGGGCGTGTGCCTCTGCGCCGCGACCCATCCGGTGGACCCGGCCGCGCGGCGCGCCGGCCTCGAGTACGCGCGGCCGATCGCTCTCGGCACGAACGTATGGCTGGGAGCGAACGTGGTCGTTGGGCCGGGTGTGACGATCGGCGACGACAGCGTCATTGGCGCCGGTAGCGTCGTTATGGGTGATGTCCCGGCCGGCGTCGTGGCGGCCGGCAACCCCTGTCGTGTCGTGCGCCGCCTCTGACAGTGAGTCCTTGTCGTCCACATCCTGCTCCGGCCGTGTTAGCGTTGCGTGCGTGTCGTCTGAGGGTTCGATGATGAGTCGTGAGTACGTGCGAAGGGAGCGGGAATGGGCTGTTGTCTGATCGTCGGAGTACTGGCGGCGTCGCCGCGTATCATCCTGCTCGGCCTCTGGCTGTTCACCGACTACCTCAGCCGCATCGGCCTGCACTTCATCTGGGGCCTCATCGGCTTCATCTTCGTGCCGTGCACGACCATCGCCTACGCGATCGCCGAGAACTCGTTCGGCGGTCTGCAGGGGTGGGGCACGGTCATCTTCGCCGCGGGGATCATCCTCGACATCGTGCTGTACGCCAGCGGTCGCAGGGGGCAGCGGGAGCGCGCCTCGACCTGAGGCCGGGTGTGGCGCGCGTGGAGCCTCGGGCTCGGCCCGTGACCTCAGTCGCGCGGCGGGGCGGCGGCCGGCGGCGGCGGAGGGCCGGCTCCGCCGGCCAGCAGCGTCGCCGGCCGCAGCCGCCACACGTCTTTCACCAGCAGCACCCAGAAGGACGCGACCAGCCCAAGGCCCCCTGTGACCCAGCACATCGTGGTCACTCCGAAGGCCTGAGCGAGCGGGCCGGCCACCGCCAGGCCGAGCGGCCACAGCGCCAGCGACGCCATCCAGTCCCACGCGGTCACGCGGCCCAGTGACTCTTTGGGGACCTGTGTCTGCAGCGTCGTGTTCCACACCGCGACGAGGATGCCGACGGCGATCCCGCGCAGCCCGTAGACCCCGCCGAGCACCCACGGGTCGCCGAAGATGGCGAGGGCTAGCGGCGCGGCCGCAGCCGTGCTGCCGGTGAGGGTCACGGTGATCATCGGCCGCTTGGGCCGATAGCGCAGCGCGATCATCATGCCGACGATCATGCCGGCGCTGAACACCGCCTGCAGCCAGCCCCACGCCACGGCTCCGTAGCCTTCTTCCTGGAGCCCGAGCGGCCCGAGGATCTGGAACGGCGCGATGACGATGAAGAGGACGAAGCAGACGCGCAGCAGCATGACCCAGAGCCAGGTGCGCGACTTCACCTCGTGCCACCCGGCGCGCAGCTCCGCGATGAATCCTCGCGCGGCCTCGGTCTTGAGGACCGCCGGCACGCGCAGGGCGGCGAGGAACGCGGCGCTGACGACGAAGGTCGCGGCGTCGATGGCGATCGCTCCTCCAGGCCCGATGACGGCGACCAGGGTACCGGCCACCGCCGGCCCGACCATCCAGCCGAAGTTGTCGCTCATGCCCATGAGAGCGTTGGCCTGCTGCAGCCGCGGCGCGGGCACGATCTGCGGCAGGATGGCGCCGGCCGCCGGGCGGAAGAACGCCTCGGCGGCGCCGTGAAAGGCGGCGAGC
>JBBQFA010000203.1:0-5179 GCA_038321515.1 Thermoleophilia bacterium
AACATGTTCGCGACGCCTTGTCCGGTGAAATCCCGGCTGGCGTCGCCGAAGCCCCCGTCCGCGTTGGGGACCGTGCGGCTGATGCCGGCTCCCTGCACGAGCCCGATGATCGCCAGAGATACGGCCGGCAACAGCAGCGCCGGCACCAGCGAGAAGTCAGGCAGCTGAGGCAACGGCAAGCTCCTGGGTATCGGTGCGATGTCGCCGACGACGGCCACCGACGGCAGGTGGAGCAACGCGACCGCCACCGTCAGGACGACGAGCACGATCGCCATCGCGAACAGCCGCAGACGGGTCCGTCCGAGCCCGAGGACCAGCAGCACGGTCGTGAAGCCGATGATCGTCGTCGAGAGGTCGACCTTGCCGGCGTGGACGATGGTGTCCACGGCCTTCTGGACCTTGTTGTCGTAGGGGCTCGAAAAGCCGGTGAGCGCCGCCAGTTGGCCGAGCAGGATCGTCACCGAGATGCCGGCCATGAAGCCGACCATGACCGCGTTTGAGATGAAGCGCACCAGGCCGCCGGCTCGCAGGAGGCCGGCGGCCGCCATGACGGCGCCGGTCAGGAACGCCAGCATGAACATGCCGGCCACGCGCTGCTGCGGTGGGAGCGTGGCGAGGACTGCTCCCGCAGCCAGGCTCAGCACGGCCGTGGGGACGATGGACATCCGCTCTGAGCCGGCCGTGAGCGCTCCTGACGGAGCACCGACCATCACCGCGTACAGGCCGTGGACAGGCGGGATGCCGGCGAGCATCGTGTACGCCATGGAGTTACCGACCTGGGCCGCCCCGACCGTGATGCCGGCGAGCAGGTCGCGCGGCAGGTCCTTGCGCGTCGGAAGGCCCAGCCGGGCCACGATGCCCGGCCGCCGGGAGGAAGACCCGACCCGTCGCCTCGTCATCGCGCCCCCCGCGCGCCGCTGATCAGCCGCGTCCGCGGTGTCCGGAGCGGGGCATCACGCCCGGGGCGTTGCATCGCCGGCCTGTGCGTACGCCCGCTGCAGGACCTCTGCGACCTCGGGGCGGGTGAACCACTCGGGGAGCTTGTTGCCCTTCGCGAGATACTCCTCCCGAACCTGTGTGCCGGAGATGGACGAGACGCGAGCACCGTAGGGAATCTCGTTGAGCTCCACGTAGCGGTCCTCATCCGTGAGGTAGGCCAGTTCCCGCGCCATGATGGTCTTCACCCCGATCTCGTGCGAGTAGTGCTCGGCCATCGCCTGCGCGTCGTAGGGGCCGTAGAACGGCACGCCGTGCGAGTCCGGACCGGGCCCCGCGTGGTCGCGCCCGACGATCAGATGCGTGGCGCCATAGTTGCGCCGGACGATGGCGTGCCACACCGCCTCGCGCGGGCCTGCGAACCGCATGGCCAGAGGCATCAGCGAGAGCAGCGTGTCCGACGGGTCGTAGTAGTTGCGCGCCAGGACTTCGTAGGCCTCCACGCGAAGCGCGGCGCCCACGTCCTGGGGCCGGGTGACGCCGACAGCCGGATGGATGAGGAGCGTCCCGCCGACCGTCCGCAGCGCGCGCTTCGTGAGTTCCTCGTGGATGCGGTGCATGGGGTTGCGCGTCTGAAACGCGACCACGGTAGAGTTGCCCATGGCCGTGAGGCGCGCGCGCAGCTCCGCAGGCGTGAGGCACATGGGGCCGTGCAGCCGGTGGCGCGGGAGGTCGAAGACGCGCGGGCGGCCCGCGAGGTAATGACTCGGCCAGCCTTTGGCTTCGATCACCAGCGGGTGAGCGCTGTCCCGGCCGCCGAGCACCGCGCGCATCTCGCGCAGGATGTCGGCCGGGTAGACCTCGTCCACCTCGAGCAGCGCGAGGATCGTGCCCTGCTCGTCCGACAGCGCGACCTCGCGAGGGCTCCCACGCAGGACCTCCTCACGGCAGGGCACGGCGAGCGGGATCGGGAAGAGCTCGCCGCCCTCGAGGCGCATCTCGTAGAGGACCGACTCGTACTCGTCGCGCGCCATGAACCGGTCGAGCGGCGAGAACGCGCCCACCGCCAGCATCTCGAGGTCGTACTGGGCGCGCAGCGAGAGCGGCACCACCGGAAGGTTCTGTGCGCGCTCGAGGAGCTCGGCGCGCTCGTCGGGGTCGCTCACGACCAGGTCGACGAGGTGGCCGCCGAACGGCGAGATCAACTCGCAAGGCTGGTCAACGGGCATGCATCACGATCCTCGCATGGTTGCCGGAGGTCGTCCGCGGCGTGACGGTCGAGGCGCCGGCGGCGTGAGGACTCGCTCCGGGCGGACGCGCGCCGCGCACCCGCCCGGAGCCGTTCGCCTGCTTACGGGCGAAGCCGGACCTCGTACATCTCCTCGTACAGCGGCTTGCACTGCGCGTACATCTCCTTGAGTTCCGGCACGTCGTCCACCGTGTAGCCGAAGTCCTCCATGCCCTTCTCGAAGCCCCTGCTGTCGCCGGCGTCGAGGTGCCACATCTCCCAGTCCTTCCACTCGCTCTTGAACTCAGGCTCCCAGGTGAGCGACTCGGGCAGGTACGGGATGCCGACCTTCTCGGAGTACTGCTTGACCACCGACGCCGCGTCGATGAGCAGGTCCTCGGCGTCGACGACCGCCGGCACCTCGCCGGTGAGCTTCTTGGCGAGCTCGAAGAGCTTGTACTGCGACTCGAAGCCGATCTCGCGGAGGGTCACCGTGGGGTCGAGCTTGTGGTAGGAGACGAGCGTGAGGGCGGGGTCGCGGATGATGAACGTGTTGGTGAACTTGTTCATGAAGTTCTCGTCCGCGACGTCGCTGACGTAGTACGCCATGTCCTTGAAGAACACCGGCTTGTCCGCGGCCGCGGCCTCGATCATCTCGGTCGTGCCCTCGAAGGTCTGAGGATGACCCTCTTGTGGCTGCATGCCCACGGGCTCCTTGTGCGCGGCCTCGAGGTAGAAGAAGTAGCCGTAGGGCTCGTGGACGACCTTGAAGTCGCCGCGCTCGAACATCATGCGCTCGAAGCCCGTCGAGATCGAGCGTGGGACGGACCAGAGAGGGACGATCTTCTTCATGTAGCTGCTCCTCGATCGGTGGTGGTGTGCAGTGGTGTGCTGCCTTGGGTCGGCGCACTCGAGACTAGCATTCCGGCTTCGCACTGGCAAGCGTATCGTGACGGAATCACAGCGTAAATTGCCGATTCGAAACCTCTATCGAACGAAGGAAGCCCAATACGCGCACTTGCTAATCACGAATGGAGAAATGCCTCGGAATCTAAAACGCCGCATGAGGTCGGTCGGGCCGCACCGCAGAGCGGCGACGTCGAGCGTGACGTCGCGCGCAGAAGTCGTGGTGTGGCTGAGAGGTTCACGACGCGTCCGCCCCCGCCGCGCACGGGCGCGGCGGGGGCGGACGGCGCTTGAGCTAAAGACGCTTCAGACAGGGCACGTCCACGTCGAGCAGCTCGGCGATGTTGCGCTTCGTCTCGATGCCCTTGCGTGCGCCCGGCACGGCCGTGATGACGCCGATGTCCAGCTCCTGCCGGAGGTTGCGCATCACGGTCGAGTCGGCCAGGTCCATGACGCCGACCTTGAGCTTGTCGGCCACGTACTTCTTCGCCTCGGGGAGCCTCATCTTCTTGCGGAGCTGCATCCTGGCCACCAGATCTCCAGTGGTGCGGATGCCCCCCATGCCGGAGGCGAGCGCGTGGCTGATCGACATCCCGTAGGGATCGCCGGTACCCACCTACAACCCGTCGACGCGGCCGATCTCGACCATGGCCGCGCTACATCTGGTGAGCACGTCCGGCGGCGGCACCTCGAACATCGGCACGCCGCCGACGCCCATGCCCACGTTCGCGTGGATGGGGATGGTGGCGACCCGCGAGCACTCCTTGACGATCGTCACCGCGCGGGCCACGTTCCAGGGCACCGAGCGGCCGGAGTTCGTGTTCACGACCGGTCCGAACAGGTGCGCGCCCGCCTCCTCGACGACCTTGACCTGCTGGTGCGGCCACATGCCGGCCAGCCGCTTGCCGTGGTACTCGAGCTGGCCGTGGAAGCCGAGCACGAACTCGGCCGCCATGCCCACCTCGATGGCGAGGTCGGTGGTCGCGGCCAGCTCCTCCACCGTCTCGAGCACGGCGAGGAACTCGGCGTCGCCGGCCGAGGCCGTGGTGTCGAAGTTGATGCCGTCGGCGCCCACGGCGTCCATGTGACGGGCGACGTAGAGCATGTCGTCCTTGCACGCCGTGGCCATCAGCATCTGTGCGTCGCGGGCCTCCTCGATCCGGCCACGAGGCAAGAGGTCAGCCGGGTTGGGAAACGGCCCGTCGGGCTGAGCGTAGAGGCCGAAGTTGGGCATCGCCCCGTAGAAGACCGGGAAGATCGTCGTGAGCAACGCCTGTTCGACGCCCACGGCTTCGAGAGCGACGATCGGCTTGACCGGCTTGTAGGAGTAGTCGGGGTGGCCGATCTCCATCGTGTCGAAGCAGAAGGCGCGCTCGAACACGCGCATGCACTGCTCCCGGGAGAGGCCGATGCCGACGCCGCTGGAGAGCTGCGCCGAGTAGAGCGTGTTGACCGAGCCGTCCTTGGTCAGGACCACCTCGTGACCGGGCTCGACGCCGACGATGCGGCCCTTGTAGGTGAAGAGCTCGAACAGCCAGTCGAACTCGGCCTCTTCGAGGGCCGGCACCTTGCCGCGTTTCACGGCGTCGGCGCAGCCCGCTTCGAGGTCGGCGCGCAGTTCGTCCGGCGTCAGCTCGACCACGTAGCCGTCGCCCATTCTCGTGCGGATGGTGTTCATCAGCTCACTCCCAGCTCGCGCTCGGCGGCGCGGATGATCGCGACGAACTCCTCGGCCACGCCGTCCGGCAGCGGGTCGGGGACGTGCGTCTCGAGGATCGCGCGGGCTTTGACGAGGGCGCGATCCTGGATCGTCGTCGCGCCGTTGGCCTTCCAGTCCTCGCGCACGCGCCGGTCGATGAACGCCGGCTGCGACTGCTCGCGCATGTGCGCCATGGTGTGGTCGTGACTCAGGAAGTCGCCGAAGGGCCCGACGTCGCCGATCACGTCGATCGCGAGGGTTTCATCGTCCACGCGGATGCCGCGGACGCACTGCTTGATCATCCCGGCGAACTCGTTGTCCATGACGAGCTGTCCGAAATCGAAGGTCATGCCCGACTCGATCATCCCCAGACCGTAGATGAGGTTGGCACCTGCCAACGCCGGCATAAG
>JBBQFA010000204.1:0-5129 GCA_038321515.1 Thermoleophilia bacterium
TGCGCCAGGCGACGCCGGACTGCTCGAGCACCTCGGCCCTGCCCTTGAACAAGAGCACCAGAGCACGCCGCACGGTACACACGTTCAGCGGCTCGTAGGTCGTGTTCAAGACGAGCACCTTGCGCATGGCTTTCGATAGTACCAGATACGCGCCCGAGCGAGGCGCGTCTCACTCGAGTCCCCTGCGCGTCCCCTGCGCGTCGCCTGCTCCTCGCCTTCGCCTCGCCCCGGCCGGCGTGCGGCTCGAGGCGCCGCCGATGACACCATATGGAACGCCGCCCACGACACCACTCGAAGCACCACCCATGGCACCACTGCAAGCACCACAGGAAGCACCACCCATGGCACCACTGGCGGCACCACCGGACGCGCGAGCTATGGGTCTGTCCCTACAGCGTTTGCCGTCGCTGGGGCCGGACGGACCCGCGAGCTTCAGTGTGCCCCGCGGGTGGTGCCCGCCCGAGGGGCGCATCTCTGCGGCGGCCATTTGACCGCCAGGGCTACGCCCTGCGCCCTCGGTCGCGCACCTGACGTAGACTTGACGCGTGGATCTCTTCTCGATGAGCGACGAGCAGGTCGCGGCCGAGGCGCCGCTGGCGGCGCGTATGCGGCCGCGCACGCTCGAGGAATTCGTGGGCCAGGAGCACATCGTCGGCCCCGGTAGCGTGCTGCGCGCCGCCATCCAGGGCGGCGAGCTGTTCAGCATGATCCTCTTCGGGCCGCCCGGCTGCGGCAAGACGACACTGGCGCGGCTCATGGCCGCCGAGACGGGCGCCCGTCTGGTGCAACTCTCAGCGGTGAACTCCGGGACGGCCGATGTGCGCGCTGCGATCAAGGGCGCGCGTGAGGCGCGCGCCCTCAGCGCGGCGCGCACGATCCTCATCATCGACGAGATCCATCGGTTCAACAAGGCGCAGCAGGACGCCCTGCTTCCGGCCATCGAGGACGGCATCGTCACCCTCGTGGGCGCGACCACCGAGAATCCATACTTCGAGGTCAACTCGGCGCTCCTCAGCCGTTGCCAGCTCTACCGCTTCGAGCCGCTCGCTGCTGAGCTGGTCGAGCGCGTCGTCGGCGCTGCGGTGCGCGATCCGGATCGTGGTCTCGGCAGCAAGAAGGTGACCCTCGGCGACGGCGCCCCCGCTTTTCTCGCCGAAGTCTCGCGCGGTGACGCGCGCGTCGCGCTCAACGCGCTCGAGACCGCCTGGCGCTCGCGCGCGGTGGCTCGGCCGGGCGGGCGCGCCTCCGCGCCGGCTCCCGTCACCCTGTCCGTCGACGATCTCCGCGACGCCGCCCAGAAGTCCCCGGTGTCGTACGACCGCGCCGACTCCCACTACGACACCATCTCGGCGTTCATCAAGAGCATGCGCGGCAGCGACCCAGACGCGGCGATCTACTACATGGCCTCGATGATCGCCGGCGGCGAGGATCCCAAGTTCATCGCCCGCCGCATGATCGTCTTCGCCAGCGAGGACGTCGGCAACGCCGATCCCCAGGCGCTCCAGGTCGCAGTCGCGGCCTCGCGCGCCGTCGAGTGGGTGGGCCTGCCGGAGTGCCGCATCAATCTGAGCCAGGCAGCGGCCTACCTGTCATTGGCGCCGAAGAGCAACGCCTCATACAAGGCCATCGACGCGGCGCTCGATGATGTGCGCCGCGAGGGCAATCAGCCGCCGCCGCCGCACTTGCGCGACGGGAGCTATCGCGGCGCCGAGGACCTCGGTCACGGCGTAGGGTATAAGTACCCGCATGCGAGCGGCGGTTGGGTCGGGCAGCAGTATCTGCCCGACAGGCTCTCAGGCCGGCGGTACTACGTGCCGATACGGGGGGTCGAAAGCGAGCTGGCCGCCCGCCTGGACGAGACCAGGCGGCGGGCGTCCGACGCCCGGGGCGACGAAGGCGGTGACGAGCGCGATGGGTAGCGTGTACATCTGGGTCCTGGTCTTCCTTGTGGCGGCGCTCGTCGCGCTGGTGCTCGTCTGGTTCTACGCACGGTCCGTCAAGCGCGACCTCGACGAGTCGCCGTCCGCGGTCACCGGCTCCCGGGCTGCTCTCGAGTTGAGGCCGGAGAGCGTGGCCAGGCTGCACGAGCTGAGCGCCGAGCCGATCCTGCTGAAGCAGAGCGACGAAGGTGTGCGCGTACAGATCGAGCATCGCCCGATGCTGCCGCTCATGGCCTTCGTCGGCCAGGACGTGAGCGCCGCGCTCACCGAGGCGGCGGCGCGGGTCAGCGAGAAGTGGGGCCCGCGATGGGTCGTCCTGGTCACCGCCGGCGACGACGCTACGGTCACCGTCCAGCGGCTCTCGTGACCGCCGGGGCAGGACTGCATCGCGACTCACCGTATACAGGGCTGTAAAGTGGTAAAGTCCATACTCTTTTCTTCCGACGTACACACAGCCGGCTTCGCGCGCTCGTGCGGCTGGTATTCGGCTGGGCAGCGGTCAAGGAGGCAGCGATGAAGCTGATGAAGTTCCTGCTAGGGCTCACGATCGGAGCAGGCGTCGCCTTGCTGTTCGCCCCGAAGAGCGGACGCGAGCTGCGCGAGCAATTGGTTGGCGGCGCCACCGGCAGGCTGCTGCCGGCCGCGCCGGTCGAGTACCCGCAGCCGGAGCACGAGCGGGACTGGGGTGACGGAGCGGTCACCGTGGTTGCGGAGCCGCCGGTCGAGATCGAGGTGCCGGCGGTCGTCGTCGAGGAGGCCGTGGTCGAGGAGCCGCTTGCCGACGACCTCAAGACGCGCATCGAAGAGACCCGAGCAGCCGTCGAGAACGAGATCGCGCAGCCGTTTGCCGAGGCCGAGGTCGCTGACGAGGCCGTCGTCGATGCCGGGGTCGCCGAAGAAGCCGTGGCCGCGGAACCGGCCGTCGAGGAAGAAGTCGTCGAGGAGCCCGTAGCCGAAGAACCTGTCGTCGAGGAAGCAGTCGTCGAGGAGCCCGTGGCCGAGGAACCTGCCGCCGAGGAGCCCGTGGCCGAGGAAGAGGCCGCCGAGGAGCCCGTCGCCGAGGAACCTGCCGTCGAGTCCGAAGTCGCCGAGGAGCCTGTCGCCGAGGAGCCCGTCGCCGAGGAGCCCGTCGCCGAGGAACCTGTCGTCGAGGAGGCCCCGGCCGAAGAGAGGTCCGGGCTTGTGGCGGATATCGGAGTGCCCGTGGCCGATGTTCCGGTGGCCGAAGCCGAGCCGGTGGCTGATGAGCCCGCCACCAAGGCGCCGACCGCTCGCGAGAGCGGGTCTGTCGACCAGGCGGAGATGCGCCGCCGTATCGAGGAGACCCGGGCGCGCCTCAAGGCGAAGGCGTTCGACGCGATGATGAGCGGCGAGGCCGCCCTCCTGTCGCGGGACAGCGGCGAGAAGCCGGTACCGACCGGTGAGGATGTCACGCTCGACGCCGAGATCGACTCGACCATCGACGAGTCATTGTCGCAAGAAGAATACTGAGGTTCCGTACTCCGGCGAGTCCGAGAGGCGCAAGCCGCCGCAGGGGCGCTGGCGAGTGGAGCGCCGAACGGGCACCGCTTATCAGCGCTTGAGCGGCCCTCGGCCTCGTCGTCTCGGCCTGGACCCGTGCCGCGTGCGGCGAAGGGCGACTTCGGAGATGGCCGCCCACTCTGCGTCGCTCGGCCGGTCGCCACCGCGCCGGTCGATCGCCGGCCACGAGAGCGCCCCGGGCGCCATGCCGCGCTCGTGCAGGGTGTGCGCCAGCACCCCGGCGGTCGAGAAGAAGAGCGCCGCCAGCAGCACGACCGCGAACGGTATCGTCCGGTTCTCGAACAGCAGAAAGACGTACCACCACACCTTCCAGCCGATCCCCAGGCGCAGGGCGTAGTAGATCAGCGGGACCGGCACCATCGCGAGGCCGAGGTATACCGGGAGGATCGAGCGCGCCCAGCCGCCGGGTCTGGCCAGAGGCCAGAGGATGGCGGCCGGCAGCACGATCAGCACGGCGTATGGGTCGATGAGCAGCGCCACCAGGGCGATGAGCACCAGGCAGAGGTGCGACATGAGGATCGTCGCTCGCGGGTCGGTCGACACGCGGCGCGCGAGGCGCCGCTCGACGGCGACGGCGTATGCGTAGGCGAGCAGCATCAGCGCGACGAGGATCACGACGCGCAGGTAGCGCGGGTTCGCGGCGAGCCTCGACTCCGGCGGGAAGACAGCATCGGGGCTGCGTGGCAGCTGGCCGATGAGGTTGGCGAAGTACACGATGGCGATCAGGACCAGCCACGGCGCGAGGTGCAGTGCGGCGCGCAGCAGGGCCGGGCGCAGCGTGATGCGCGCTCGGCGGCAGTGCGCGAACAGGTCGAGTGTCACAACGACGAGCGGTACCAGCAAGGCCGCCAGGATGGCCGCCAGCGCCCCCCCGGAGAGCGTCGCCTTGTGGGTCAGAAAGATGGCGCCGCCGCTCGGCGCTCCCGGAGCGGTCGTGCCGTCTATCGCCAGCACCATGTCCTGCACGGTGACTCCGACCTTGGTGAGGGTCTCGGTCGAGACGGTGTCGAGATTGTCACGCTGCGCCGGCGTGGACGGGCCGGCGGCCGACACGGTGATACCGGGTACGCCGGCCGCCACGAACGGCCCCTGGCTGCCGGCGCTGGTGGGGACGGCCAGACGCAGTACCTGGGCCGCAACGGTGGGTAGCAGGGTGTTCATGTTCGCGTTGCGCCTGGCGGCGGGCGCCGTCAGTAGCCACAACCACGGCGGAGCGGTCTTGGGCTCGGGGCTCCAGCCGTCGAGCCCGATGCCCTCGGGGTCGCGCTTTGCTATGTCGCGCAGGGCGATGACTGCGTACACGTCGTCGGGCGCATGGTCTTCGACGAACTTACGCGCCCCGAGTGCCCCGTACGAGTCACCCGTCGTGCACAGGTAGATGATGCTGTGGTCGTGGGCGGTGACCGTGAAGGCGCGTGCCAGTTCGATCAGCGCCGCCACGCCGGAGGCATTGTCGCCGGCGCCCTGCGTGGCGAGCGGCGGGATGTCGCGGCCGGCGAGGATGATGATGGTGCCCTGAGTGCGTCCTTTGGCGACCGCCCAGACGTTCTGCAGAGCGACGTCCTCGCCATTGACCGTGGCCGCGAACCCATCGATGTGTGTCTCGAGCCCCATCTGCTTGAACTGCTGCTCGACCCAGATACCGGC
>JBBQFA010000205.1:0-5119 GCA_038321515.1 Thermoleophilia bacterium
CGCGGGCCTCGCCTTCAGCATCGCCACGAACTACCTGAACCGGCTGGTGCGCGAGCGCCACGTCGGCGACTGCATCTTCTTTCAGGGCGGCACCGCCTACAACGACGCCGTGGCCGCGGCCTTCAGCCAGATCCTCGGCAAGGAAATCATCGTGCCGCCGCACAACGGCGTCATCGGGGCGCTCGGCATGGCGCTGTTGGCACGTGAGCGCGTGCAGCGCACCGGCGAGCCCACGACCTTCCGCGGGTGGGACCTCGAGCAGGTCGACTACACGGTCGTCGACTTCGTCTGCAAGGCCTGCACGAACGAATGCGACGTGCGCCAGTTCACGATCGAGGGTGAGAAGACGTACTGGGGCGACAAGTGCTCGGATCGCTACCGCAAGCCGGCCAAGGTAGACAAGGAACCGGTGATCGCCGATCTGGTCGCCTACCGCGAGCAGCACTTGCTGGCGCCGTACGAGGCGGCCCGTGAGCGCGTGCCTGACTCGGCGCCCACCGTCGGTCTCCCGCGCGCCATGTACACCTACGACCGGCTGCCGTTCTGGGCGACCTTCTTCGCTGAGCTCGGTCTGCGCCCGGTGCTGTCGCCCGAGAGCGACAAGCAGATCCGAGAAGACGGGGTGGCGCTGACCGTCGCCGAGCCCTGCTTCCCGATCCGCGCCGCCCACGGCCACGTCAAGTGGCTGCTGCAGCACGACGTCGACTGGGTCTTCGTGCCCAACCAGGTGAACGAAGAGACCGAGTTCATGCAGTACAACTCGCACGCCTGCCCGTGGGGCCAGACGCTGCCGTTCGTGGTCAAGACGGCGCCCGGCCTCGAGCCCTACAAGGCCAAGGTCCTCGACCCGCGCGTACAGTTCCGCGACGGCCGCGAGGGCCTGGTACGCGACATGGCCGAGATGGGCGCGCGCCTCGGCGCGAGCAAGTCGCGCCTGCGCGCCGCGCTCGACCGCGCCTACGCGGCACAGGACGAGTTTCGCGCCGCGCTACTCGCGGCCGGTGACGAGGCGCTGCGCCGGCTCGACGACGCCGGCGAGCTCGGCATCATCCTGATCGGCCGCCCGTACAACATGTACGACAAGGGCATCAACATGGACATCCCGCGCAAGCTGCGCAAGTTCTACGGCGTGAACGTGATCCCACTCGACTTTCTGCCGATCAAGGGTATCGACATCGACCCCCTGGTGCCCAACATGTTCTGGAACTACGGGCGCAAGATCCTGCAGACGGCGAGCTGGCTGCGCGACCACGAGCGGCTCCATCTGATCTACATGACGAACTTCAAGTGTGGGCCCGACTCGTACATCAAGCACTACGTGCGCGAGGCGTCGGGCAAGCCGTTTCTCACGCTGCAGTTCGACGAGCACCAGAACGACGCCGGCGCCATGACCCGCTGTGAGGCGTACCTCGACAGCAAGGGCTTCTTGCGCTGGTGGTCGCAGGATGCGGCCGACGAGGCGCTGCTCTGTCGCGAGGAGGTGGCCGGTGTCCTCGAATAGCCCTCGCAGCGAGGCCATCGTGGGGGGCGGCGCAGCCGCACCGCACACTGAGGTAACTCAGGACGATCGCATCAAGCAGGCGATCTCTGACTACGACCTCGAGGGCCGCCGCCTGTACTTGCCGCAGATGCCCTACGGCGGCTCGTACCTGCTGGCGGCGGCGATCCGGTCGATCGGGTTCGATTCCTGGCCCACCAGCGACTCTGACGAGCGTACCCTGGAACTCG
This sequence comes from Thermoleophilia bacterium, assembly GCA_038321515.1. Lineage (GTDB taxonomy): Bacteria > Actinomycetota > Thermoleophilia > UBA2241 > UBA2241 > CAIXSE01. The sequence goes on from JBBQFA010000205.1 coordinate 1,729, forward strand.
GGTCGCGGGTCACGTCGGGCGACGAGTGCTACCCGCAGAAGATCACCATGGGCGACTTTCTGCGCATCATCGAGGACGAGGGCCGCGACAACGTCGCCTTTCTCATGCCGTCGTCGAACGGCCCTTGCCGCTTCGGCCAGTACCTGCACCTGATCCGCAGCAAGTTCAATGAGCTGGGCTACTCCGATGTACCGGTCATCAGCATCACGTCCGGCGACGGCTACTCGTCGATCGGTGACTACTCACAGGACCTCGTGCGTACCGCCTGGCGGGCAGTACTCGCCCAGGACATCCTCATGAAGCTCCTGCTGAAGACCCGTCCATACGAGCGCGAGAAGGGCACAGCCGACGCCGCCTATCAGACCAGCCTCGAGGAGGTCGGCGACGCGGTCAGCCAGACCGGCGTGTCGCACAAGCAGCGACTGGCGGCGATCGTCCCGGCCATGGTGCGCGCCCGCGACCGCTTTCGCGCGGTCCCCGCCGATTACGACGCTTCGCGCCCTCTGATCGGCGTCGTCGGCGAGATCTTCTGCCGCCAGAACACCTTCTCCAACTTCGATCTCATCCGTGTCGTCGAAGAACAAGGTGGGGAGTGCTGGCTGTCGGACATCGGCGAGTGGGTGTGGTACACCGACGACGAGCAGCGCCGGCGACTCATCGACGAAGGCCGGCGCCTCAGCAAGGACAGCCTCGTCCGCGTCATCAAGAACAAGGTCATGCGCCGCGACGAGCACGCTCTCTACGGGCCCTTTCACGACGACTTCGTCGGCTACGAGGAGCCGGAGGACGTGCGCGACGTGCTGCAGATGAGCTTTCCGTATCTTCCGTACACCGGCGCCCTGGGTGAGATGGTGCTGAGCAGCGGCAAGGCCATCTACCTCTACGAAAAGGGCGCCGACGGCATCATCGACATCAGTCCCTTCACGTGCATGAACGGCATCGTGACCGAGGCGGTGTACCCGAGCCTGCAGAAGGACCTCGACGACATGCCGATACGCACCTTCTATTTCGACGGCACCCAGGGCGATCTGGAGAGCGACGTCGGGATCTTCATCGAACTCGCGCGCACCTACCAGAGGCGCAAAGCCAAGCTGCGCCGGTACGCCGCCTACTTCGAACGCTGAGCGGAAGGCCCGCGGGAGCGTTTCCCCGCAAGGGCAGGCGCGGCAGAGGACGCCTCCGGCACAAGGAAAAGGCCTCCCGCTTCATCCCCTGACGCTTGGGCCGGGGTCAGGGAGCAGGAGGCCTTGTCTCTCACCGGTCGCGGCTGGGGGAAGCCGGTCGCGGCGGGTCGGAGGTGAAGTCAGTGCCTAGCGCGTTGGCGCCTTCAACGCCCCACGAAGCGCTCAGCAGCGCCGACGTCGTGCATGGAGCCGTTGGGCAGGCGCATGTGCCCACGCGCATCGCCCGAAGGAGTGCCGAAGACGTGACCGGTTCCTGCGAAGAAACGGCCGATGGAGAGAAGGAATCGATTCTGCATGGTGCCCACCGCCTTTGTGCTCAGCGTGCGTAGTACCGGGCGCTGCCGGTAAGGTCGCTCGTCATGAAGTCCTTGATGCGCAGGTGACCGCGCGCATCGCCCGATGGCGTCGCCAAGATACTGGCGGTGCCCTCAAAGAAGCGCTTGATCTTGGCAAAGCTGTCAGTCATGGCGAACCTCCTTCGGTGTAAAACCGTTATATTGTGTAACCAAGCACAAACTATATGCCCCAGACGGGAATTTGTCAAACGGCGCCGGGTGAAGCGGGCAAGCAGGCATGGCTGACCAAGGTCAAGGGGCGGACCAGGCGCGAACGGGTACGCTCGACTCTGACACGCAGACTCTGAACGGAGGCACAGATGGAGCCGAATGAGCCGATCGTCGCCGACCTGGACGCCATGGTCGAAGTGGCGGATCAAGGGATCGTGAGCAAGTCGATCGTCGAGAACGAGCACCACAAGATCGTCCATTTCACCCTGGCGCCCGGCCAGGAGCTGAGCGAACACACTGCCAGCGTCCCGGCCGCGATCCACGTCTTGCGCGGGCACGGCACCGTAGTGCTCGATGGGACGAAGCACGAGGCGAGCGCCGGCAAGCTCTACTACATGCCCGCCGACCTCAAGCACGCCGTGCAGGCCGAGGGCGAGCTGGTGTTTCTGCTCACGATGTTCAGGACGTGACGGGCGCCGCGGCGGCCGACGGGCGCCGCGGCTTCAGGCCAGCGAGACCCGGTCGCCGTGGGCGGTCACGAGGCGGTCGCGGCGGAGCAACTCGACGAGCCCGTCGACGTCCGCCGCCGGCAGGTCCAGACGCGCGGCCAGTTCCGGCACCGTCCGCGGGCTGCTCTCCAGGAGGATCCGCAGGAGCCGCGCCCGCTGCTGGCGCCGCGAGCCCTCGAACCTGCTCTGACGGGTGCGCGGTGCGAGGCCCGTCGCGCGCGCCGTGCGCACCGTCGCTCCGTAGTCCATCAGAGCGTTGTGCCAGTCGCGGCTGCGGCCGCGCGGGAGCGCCGCCTCGGCCACCGCCTGCAGATCGCGGTCGCCAAGGTCGGGCGCCAGGCCCAGCTCGTGCGTGAGCACGCGGCGCACGTTGGCGTCGACGGCCGCCAGGTCATCGTTGTGGGCGAAGATGAGGACGGCGTTCGCCGTGTAAGGGCCGATGCCGGGCAGGGCCCGCAGCGCGTGGGCTGAGCGGGGCAACTCCGCCGGCCCGCCCGGCGACGCGGCGGCCACGGTCGCCGAGGCGCACTCGAGCAGCCGGCGCGCGCGAGTGTTGTAGCCGAGTCCCTGCCAGCGCCGCAGCACGTCGGCGAGCGGCGCAACCGCCAGGCTCTCGAGATCCGGCCAGGCGGCGAGCCACTCGGCGAAGCGGGGGACGACGCGGCTGACCTGTGTCTGCTGCAGCATGATCTCGCTGACCAGGATCGCGTAAGGGTCGGTGGTTCGGCGCCACGGCAGGTCGCGCGCGTTCTTTGCATACCAGCCGAGGATCCGCGCGCGGAGCTCCTCGATGGAGCCCGCATCGGGCAGCGGCCGGCCGGAGGCTTTGTCGGTCATGAGTCTGGACCCGTCGACATCGAGGCCAGCGTAGCACGGCCGGCCCGCCGCGAGAGATCGGCCGTGGTAGCGGCGCCACAAACCTCCAGCCGAGGTGGACTCAACGCTCGTCTTCGACGAGCTTCTCCCAGGCCCGGTACTCCCGCTGCAGCCGGCTCTCGACGACGCCGCGCTCGTCGAGCAGCCGGTTCAGGGTCTCGCGCTCGACGTAGGTCTCGGGCTCGGCGAGCTCGGCGTCGATCTCGCCGAGCCGCTTTTCGGCGCGAAGGATCGCGGCCTCGGCGCCGCGCAGGCGGGCGCGCCGGCGCCGCGCCTCCTCGGCGCTCTCCTTGGTCTGCCGGGCGCGGGCGGCTCC
>JBBQFA010000206.1:0-5071 GCA_038321515.1 Thermoleophilia bacterium
CCGGCCGGCCGGCAATGGTCACGGCGAGGTCGCGGCGGTCGAGCGCCGCCAGGCGCTCCAGGACCGCGCGGCGCCAGCCGGTCTCGTAGCCGAAGGCCGGGTCGAGGACGTCGATGCTCCCCGGCTTGAGCGCCGCGACCCGGTCGATCGCCTGCAGCGCGACGTCCGGCGGGTAGGCGTGCCAGCCGCCGCCGCCGGGGCGGAGCAGGCACGCCGGCGCGTTGTACGGGCAGCCGCGGCTGAGAAAGAGCCCCAGCTCGGGCAGCCCCTCGGCTGAGTAGGGATACGCCGCGTAGTCGGGCAGGTGCGCGGCGTCCAGCGGCAGCGGCGTGCCCTCGAGCGAACGGCACGTGCCGGTCTCGTGGTCGCCGGCGGCGACCTCGCGCGCGAGCGTCACGACCGCCGTCTCGGCCTCGCCGGCGACGAGCCAGTCAAAGGGCGCGCCCGGGTCGCTGAAGTCGTCCGGCCGCACCGAGACGTGATAGCCCTCGACGGCGATCACGGCCTCGGGCTGCTGCCGGCGCACGCGCGCGGCCACCGCCACGGCGGCCGTGTACTGCAAGGCCGACCAGCACGAGATCACGACCAGGTCGGCCTCGCGCTCCGCGAGCAGCCCGTCGGCCAGATTCAGGAACGACTCGCGGGCGCCCTCGTCGGCTGGGTTGCCGAGCTCGGCCTCGAGGTCGAGGACGTCGGCGGCGAAGCCGGCCCGACGCAACTCGGTCCAGATCTGGACCAGCTCAGGCTTGACCCGGGGCCCGTCGGCCCACCTGCCGCCGTACAGCGAGCCGGGAAACACGAGCAGCACGCGAGTCTCCTGCATGTCGCCTCCTGCGGCCCGGCGCGACCGGCCCGGCACTACTCGACGAAGTCGCGCAGGCTGCGCGCCTCGCGATAGGCCCTGAGCTTGGCCAGTGTCTTGGCCTCGATCTGGCGGATGCGCTCGCGCGTCACGCCGAACTTGACGCCGACCTCCTCGAGCGTGTGCGGGCGGCCGTCGATGAGCCCGTAGCGCATCTCGAGCACGCGCCGTTCGCGCGAGGTGAGCAGCGTGAGCACGCGGGCGAGGTCTTCGCCCTGCATGAGCTCGCCCACCGCGTCGCTCGGCGCCACTGAAGCCTCGTCCTCGATGAAGTCGCCGAGCTGCGAGTCGCCCTCGTCGCCGACGGGGTTCTCGAGGCTCACGGGCTCCTGGCTGATCTTCTGGATCTCGCGCACCCTTTCGGCCGTGAGGCCCATGTCGGTGGCGATCTCCTCGGGCGTCGGCTCGCGGCCCAGATCCTGCAGCAGTTGGCGCTGCACGCGGATCAGCTTGTTGATGGTCTCGACCATGTGCACCGGGATGCGGATCGTGCGCGCCTGGTCGGCGAGCGCCCGGCTCACGGCCTGCCGGATCCACCAGGTAGCGTAGGTGCTGAACTTGAAGCCGCGCCGGTAGTCGAACTTCTCGACGGCGCGGATCAGCCCCAGGTTGCCCTCCTGGATGAGGTCGAGCAGCGTGAGCCCGCGATTGGCGTAGCGCCGCGCGATGGATACGACCAGGCGCAGGTTGGCCTGGATGAGCTGGTTCTTGGCGTCCATGTCTTTGCGCTCGATGCGCTTGGCCAGCGAGACCTCCTGCTCGGCGGTGAGCAGCGGCACCTTGCCGATCTCGCGCAGGTACATGCGCACGGGGTCGTTACTGGCGTTCTTCACCGAGAGATCGAGCTTGCTTTCGCTCTCGGCCTCGGTGGGAGCGGCCGGCCGCGACTCGGCAGCCGGCGCGCCGTCGCCGCCGACCACGTCGATGCCGAGGTCGTGAAAGACGACGTACACGTCGTCGATCTGCTCGGGCGTGAGGTCGGCGTCGGCGAGCACGTCGAGGATGTGGTCGGCCGCCAGGTATCCCTGCTCCTTACCTTCCTCGAGCAGCACCCGGACCTCTTCGACGGTCGTCTCGATGCCTTCGTCGGGCGGGCGGTCTGCGGTAGGTTCGGTCACGTACTTCTTCAGTGCTCCTCAGTCTGTGGTGTGCGTCAATCGAGGAAGTCGCGCAGCCGCTGCGAATCGCGGTACGCCTTGAGCTTGGCCAGCGTCTTGGCCTCGATCTGGCGGATGCGCTCGCGGGTCACGCCGAACTTCTGCCCGACCTCTTCGAGCGTGCGGGGGTGCTCTCCTTTGAGTCCGAACCGCAGCTCGATGACTTTTCGTTCACGGTGCGTCAGCGTGCCGAGGACCATGGCGAGCTCTTCCTTCTGCATGATCTCGCTCACGGCCTCGACCGGCATGGTCGCGTCTTCGTCCTCGATGAAGTCGCCGAGTTGCGAGTCTTCTTCCTCGCCGATCGGCGTCTCGAGGCTCACGGGCTCCTGGCTGATCTTGAGGATCTCCCGTACCTTCAGCGGCGTCGTGCCCATCTCGGTGGCGATCTCGTCGGGGGTCGGCTCGCGGCCGATGTCCTGCAGGAGTTGGCGCTGCACGCGGATGAGCTTGTTGATCGTCTCCACCATGTGCACCGGGATACGGATCGTGCGCGCCTGGTCGGCGATGGCGCGCGTGATCGCCTGGCGGATCCACCAGGTGGCGTAGGTGCTGAACTTGTAGCCCTTGCGATAGTCGAACTTCTCGACGGCGCGGATGAGGCCGAGATTGCCCTCCTGGATGAGGTCCAGGAACAGCATCCCGCGACCGACGTACCGTTTGGCGATCGAGACGACGAGGCGCAGGTTGGCCTCGATGAGCTTGCGCTTGGCGTCCATGTCGCGGCGCTCGATGCGCTTGGCCAGCGACACCTCTTCCTCTGCCGTCAGCAGCGGGACCTTGCCGATCTCCTTGAGATACATGCGGACCGGGTCGTTGGTGGGTGTCTTCACCGTGAGGTCGAGCTTGGGGATGACCTCCTCTTCGGGCTTGGCGTCGGGACCAGCCACGGCGGCCGCGCCCTCGCCCTCGAGGATATCGATGCCGAGATCGGCGAAGAGGTTGTAGATGCCGTCGATCTGGTCGGGCGTGAGCTCGACGTCCTGCAGCGCGTCGGCGATGTGGTCGCTCGCGAGGTACCCCTGCTCGCGACCCTCGTCGGCGAGCAGGCGGACCTCGTCGATGGCAAGCTCCGCAGCCTCTGTCGGCTTGTTGTGATCTCCAGCCGCGTCGGTCAAATCCGTCGTCCCTACCCTTCTTGGGGCCCTTCGTCCACAGGGATGGCCCGAAGCGCCTCACGCAAACTGCGGCGCACCGCCTCGAGCCTTGCCAGTTCCTCGCCCTGCTCTGCACTCTCGTCAGTCTTCATGGTGACCTTGAGCCGCGCCATCAGCCGGCCCACCTGCGCCTCCTGGAGGCGCAGGAACAACTCCTCGACGACGGTCGCGCTGAAACGCTCGCGACCGGCGCGGACGATGACCTCGGCAAACGCCTCGTCGCCGTCGGCCACGGCCGCCTGTTCCTCCACCGTTTGCAGGGTATTCCCTGCGTCTTCGGCGGCCAATCGCGCCTTGACGCGACGCAGCGCCTCGCGCGTCTCGGCGCCGGCGAAGAAGTTCTCGTCGACACCGGCGAGCGCCTTACGCCCCGGTCCCGGCTCCGCCAGACAGCCGGCCAGAAACCGGACCTCGAGCTCGTGCGCGCCGCCCAGAGCGACCGCTAGCGACGGCGCCTCCGACGCGCGTTTGCCCTGCTCCTCGCCGCCGGGTCGCCGGCCGACGGCCATAGCTCCGCTCAGCAAGGACGCCAGCTGGTTCTCCCGCAGCTTGAGCCGGTCGGAGATGTACTTGACCTGCTCGTCGTACTCAAGCTTTGACGCCGTCTCACCGAGGACCCCCTGCAGTTGCGCGAAGGCGCGTGCCCTTTCGTCGGGCTTGTCGAGGTCGTGAGAGTCGAGCGTCAAACGAACATGGAATTGTAACAGTGTCTGGGCCTCTGCGGCAAGCGCACGAAAACCGTCGCCGCCGGCGTCCGAGAGCACGTAGTCGGCGGGGTCGAGGCCATCGGGTATGCGCACCACGTGCAGAGACAGGCTCATGCGGCGGCCGAGCGTGAGCGCGCGCTGCATCGCGCCGATCCCGGCGGCGTCGGCGTCAAAGCACAGGTACAGGTTCTTCGTGTGCCGGGCGAGGCGAGAGAGTTGCTGCTCGGTGAGCGCCGTGCCCATGCTGGCGACCACGTTGGCGATGCCCGCCTGGGCGAGCGCCATGACGTCGGTGTAGCCCTCGACCACGTACACGCGATCTTCGCGTTTCGCCGCCGCCTTGGCCTTGTCGAGGCCGAACAGGGCCTCGCTCTTGTGGTAGAGCGGCGTCTCCGGAGAGTTCAGGTACTTGGGCTTCTCGTCGCCGAGCGTGCGCGCGCCAAAGCCGAGAGTGCGGCCGCGCTCGTCGCCGAGCGGGAACATGATGCGGCCGCGAAAGCGGTCGTACGGGTGCCCGCTCTTGCCCGGGATCACGAGGCCGGCGTCGAGCAGGTCCTGCTCGCTGAAGCCCTTGGCGATGGCGGCGTCGCGCAGCTTGTCCCAGCCCGGTGGGCTGAAGCCCAGGCGAAAGGCAGCGCAGACCTCGTCGCCGAGGCCGCGCCGCGCGAGGTACTCGCGGGCCGGCGCGGCCGCCTTGGACTCGCGGTAGACACGCTCGAAGTAGACGGTCGCCTGCTCGAGCAGCGCCCGCAGGCGCTCGCGGCGGTGGCGCTCCGCATCGCCGCGAGCGCTCGACTCCTCGTACTCGAGCGCGATGCCGTACTTGTCGGCGAGGTACTCGACGGCGGCGGGAAAGTCGAGGCTTTCTTTGGCCATGACAAAGCCGATGAGATTGCCGCCGGCACCGCAGCCGAAGCAGTAGTAGAGCTTCTCCGTCGGGTTCACCGAGAACGACGGCGTGCGCTCGTCGTGAAAGGGGCAGCGGCCGCTGTAGTTGGCCCCGGCCTTGCGCAGCTGCGTGTACTGGCTCACGACCTCGACCATGTCGGCGGTCGTGAGCACCTGGTCGACGCTGCCCTGGGCGATGAGCGCCATGTCAGTCGCCGCCCTCGGCGCCGGAGCCGGGGGTCGCGCGATCGCGCTGCCGGCGCGCGTCTTTCTCGGCGCGGCGGCGAATGACCTGCAGCC
>JBBQFA010000207.1:0-5070 GCA_038321515.1 Thermoleophilia bacterium
CTCGAAGACGCTGTTGAGGTCGAGGGTGCGGCCCTCCAGGTGACCGGCCAACATGGCGCCGCCGCCGACCATTACCGCGGGCACGTTGAGCCGCATCGCGGCCATGAGCATGCCGGGCACGATCTTGTCGCAGCACGGCACCAGGACGAGGGCGTCGAAGGCGTGCGCGATGGTCATCGACTCGACCGTGTCGGCGATGAGTTCGCGGCTCGGCAGCGAGTAGTTCATGCCGAGGTGGTTCATGGCGAGGCCGTCACAGATGCCCATCACCCCGAACTCCAGCGGCACCCCGCCGGCGCCGCGCACGCCGGCCTTGACGGCGTCGACGACGGTGCGCAGGTGCACGTGGCCGGGCACGACCTCGCTGAACGAGTTGGCGATGCCGATGAACGGGCGCTCCATCTCGGCGTCGCTGATGCCGAGGGCGCGCAGCAGCGAGCGGTGCGGGGCGCGAGCCACACCCAGCTTGATCTCGTCGCTTCTCACGGGGCACCACCTTCTCGTCGCCGGCCGGGCTCGGCCGCCACCGCTGCGGGCGGCGACCGTGAACCTGTGATGATAGCGGAAACGTCGCGCCCTGGGCGAGACCCGGGCGGGCGGGAGGCGGGGCCCGGGCGTTCGGCCGGCGCGATTGACAGCGGTGGCGCGCGGGCATGCTACACATGCGCCTTGGCGCGGCCGGGAGGCGTGGAAGAATACCCCGGTGGGTATAGGTCAAGTGATTCCCCACCATTGAGGAGGCTTGCCATGCAAGCAGTGCAGTACGGCATCGGACGCGACCTGGACGAGTCCTACGACTCGGTACTGCCGCGCGTCCTCGAGGCGCTCAAGGCCGAGGGCTTCGGCGTGATCACCGAGGTCGACGTCAAGAAGACGATGAAGGAGAAGCTCGGTGTGGACGGCCGGCCGCACGTCATTCTCGGAGCCTGCAACCCGAAGCTGGCTCACGCCGCGCTCGAGGTCGAAGCCGACCTCGGCCTGCTGCTCCCGTGTAACGTCGTCGTCTACGAGACCGACGCCGGCACCCGGGTCGCGGTCGTCAACGCCGGCGCCATGCTCGGCATGGTGGGCAATGAGCGCCTCAGCCCCATCGCTGACCAGGTACAGGAGGGGCTCGACCGCGTGCTCGCGAGCCTGTAGAGAACGGCACAGACCAACCCGGGCAGGGACCCCCTGCCGCCCCAAGGAGGAGACCACGTGGCAAGCGAAGTGAAGACCCTTACCGACGCGACCTTCGACACCGAGGTCGCCGACGCGACCACCCCGATGATCGTCGACTTCTGGGCCCCGTGGTGCGGCCCGTGCCGCATGGTCGGCCCGGTGATCGACGAGATCGCCCAGGAGCACGGCGACAAGGTGTGCATCGGCAAGCTCAACGTCGACGAGAATCCGGCGACGGCGCAGAAGTTCGGCATCATGAGCATCCCGACGATCATCCTCTTCAAGGACGGCGAGCCCGCCAAGAAGGTCATCGGCGCGCGCTCCAAGGCCGACTTTCTCAAGGAGTTCGAGATCGCCTGACACGTCTCCCGGCTCACGCCGGTCACAGTGACGTCGAAGCGGCGGGGCGGCGCGTGTGGCCTCCCCGCCGCGTCGCGTACGGCGGCGACCGCAGGACGCCGGCCGCGCCGTACGCGCGAGGGGCCCGGCACAGCCGGGCCCCTCGTTTCATTCTGCGTCTTCAGCGGCCTGACGGCCACATGCGGATCAGGTGATGGCGTCGCGACCGCGAGCGCCGGTGCGGGTGCGCACGGCGTCGTCGATGGGCAGCACGAAGATCTTGCCCTCGCCGATCTGGTTGCTCTTGAGCGAGGAGGTGATCGCGCTGACGATGCGCTCGACGTCCTTCTCGAGCACGACCATCTCGACCTTCATCTTGGGATGAAAGCGGAACTCACCCGGCTTGACCTCTTCGCCGCGCGTGAACCCCTTCTGCACGCCAAAGCCCTTGACCTCGGCCACCGACATACCGACGACGCCCTCGACGGCCAGCGCCTCGGCCACCGTGTCGAGGTTGTACGGCTGGATGTAGCACTCGATCTTCTTCATCGTGATAGCTCCTTTGATCGCTCAGACGGTCAGACGACGCCCTGGTCGAGCATCGAGTCGGCGACCTTGAGGAAGCCGGCGATGTTGGCGCCCGCGACGTAGTTGTCCTTCATGCCGTAGGCCTCGGCGGCGTCGGTGCACTGCTTGTGGATGGCCTTCATGATGCCGTGCAGGCGGGCGTCCACTTCTTCACGCGTCCACGAGAGACGCAGGCTGTTCTGGCTCATCTCAAGACCCGAGGTGGCCACGCCGCCGGCGTTGGCGGCCTTGCCGGGGCCGTAGAGGAGCTTCTTCTCGACGAAGAGATTGACGCCCTCGGGCACGGTCGGCATGTTGGCGCCCTCGGAGATCAAGTAGACGCCGTTCTTCACGAGATTCTCGGCGTCCGTGGCGTTGACCTCGTTCTGCGTCGCGCAGGGGAAGGCGCACTCGGCCTTGTGGTCCCACAGCGGGTTGAAGCCCTTGCTGTCGTCGCGCGGTGTGAAGACGGCCGTCTTGTATTTGTCGGCGTACTCGCCGATGCGGCCGCGCTTGACGTTCTTGAGCTCGAGCACGAAGGCGAGCTTCTCGCGATCGATGCCGGCCTCGTCGTAGATGCAGCCCGACGAGTCGGAGAGGGTGACCACCTTGCCGCCGAGGTCGATGATCTTCTCGGTGGCGTACTGGGCGACGTTGCCCGAGCCGCTGACGAGGCAGGTCTTGCCCTCGAGGGTCTCGCCACGCGTGGCGAGCATCTCGGCGGCGAAGTACACGGCACCGTAGCCGGTCGCCTCGGGACGGATCAGCGAGCCGCCCCAGTTGCGGCCCTTGCCGGTGAGCACGCCCACGAACTCACCGCGGATGCGCTTGTACTGGCCGAACATGAAGCCGATCTCGCGGCCGCCCACGCCGATGTCGCCGGCGGGCACGTCGGTGAACTGGCCGATGTACTTGCAGAGCTCGGTCATGAGGCTTTGACAGAAGCGCATGACTTCAGCGTCGCTCTTGCCCTTGGGGTCGAAGTTGGAGCCGCCCTTGCCACCGCCCATGGGGAGTGTCGTGAGGGAGTTCTTGAACACCTGCTCGAAGGCGAGGAACTTGAGCACGCCGAGGTTGACGCTTGGGTGCAAGCGCATGCCGCCCTTGTAGGGGCCGATGGCGCTGTTCATCTGGATACGGTAACCCTTGTTGATCTGGATCTCACCCTTGTCGTCAACCCACGGAATGCGAAAGAGGAACACCCGCTCCGGCTCGGAGATGCGCTCGAGGACCTTCATCTTGCGGTAGATCGGGTTCTTGTCGAACACAGGTTCGAGCGACTCGGCGACCTCGATCACAGCCTGATGGAACTCCGGCTCGCCGGGGTTCTTGGCCGTGAGTTCGGCCATGAAATCGTCAACGAATTTGCTCATGTAGTGCCCTCCACTTGGCGGTACGAATCTGGGTGCTCTGTGGGCTCCGCAGTACCCCGCGCGAGCAGCCGGACGGGGCGCGGAGCGCCCGGAGTATACGCCCTGGAGCGCCACCCCGCAGTCGCCATGCGGGCCAAACTCACCGGGTCTACCTGCGCCAATCGGTACACTGTGGCGAGTCGTGGCGCTCCGCGACTGCGAGCGGATCCTGCCGTGTCGGCCGCTGCCGAACGGGGACGCTTCCGAACCCGCCATCAGCAGCCCCGCCTAGTTGGACATTTCGTACAAGTCTGGGCCTCTCGATTGGCTCTCCGTTCGACTTGATTGACTAAGGCGGGGCGCGCTCCTATAGTGAATCGCGAGAGGGCGTCAGGAACCTCGAAGACCCTTCCGCCCCCCGCCGCACCGAATCAACGCGCGAGCGCTACCGTCCCTTTTGCGCGCGCCCGCGCCCAGAAGGCACACGTGCTGCGCTCGTCACCCGGGCGCGCGAGGAAGGAGTGCACCGCATGGCTCTCAGGACACCCGAGGAGTTCGTCCAGAGCCTCGCCGACCTGCACCTGCAGATCTACCTGTTCGGCGAGAAGATCGACGACTACGTGAACCACCCGCTCATCCGCCCCAGCATCAACTGCATCGCCATGACCTACGAGCTGGCGACGCAGCCGGAATACGAGAGCCTCATGCTGGCCACCAGCCATCTCAGCGGCGAGAAGGTCAGCCGCTTCGCGCACATCCATCAGTCCACCGACGACCTCTCGAAGAAGGTCAAGATGCAGCGCCTGCTGGGTCAGAAGACGGGCTCCTGCTTCCAGCGCTGCGTCGGCATGGACGCCATCAACGCTCTGTACTCCGTCACCTACGAGCTCGACGCGGCCAAGGGCACCGACTATCACGAGCGCTTCAAAACCTACGTGCGGTACCTGCAGGACAACGACCTCGTCGCCGACGGCGCCATGACCGACCCCAAAGGTGACCGCTCCCTGCCGCCGCACCTACAGCCCGACCCCGACATGTACCTGCACATCGTCGAGAAGCGCGATGACGGCATCGTGGTCCGCGGCGCCAAGGCCCACCAGACTGGCGCCTGCAACTCGCACGAGATCATCGTCATGCCCACGGTCGCGATGCGGGAGGGCGACGAGGACTGGGCCGTCAGCTTCAGCTGCCCGAGCAACGCCGAGGGCGTCTACTACATCTACGGCCGCCAGAGCTGCGACACGCGCAAGTTCGAAGAGTCGGACCTCGACGTCGGCAACATGCGCTTCGGCGGCCAAGAGGCCCTGATGGTCTTCGACGACGTCTTCGTCCCCTGGGACAGAGTCTACATGTGCGGCGAGATCGAATTCAGCGGCGCGCTCGTCGAGCGCTTCGCCGGCTTCCACCGCCAGAGCTACGGCGGCTGCAAGGTCGGCGTCGGCGACGTGCTCATCGGCGCCGCCGCCATGGCCGCCGAGATGAACGGCGCCGCCAAGGCCAGCCACATCAAGGACAAGCTCATCGAGATGACGCACCTCAACGAGACGCTGTTCTCGTGCGGGCTGGCCTGCTCCTACGAGGGCGTGCAGATGCCGGCCGGCAACTACCAGATAGACATGCTGCTGGCCAACGTGTGCAAGCAGAACGTCAC
>JBBQFA010000208.1:0-5009 GCA_038321515.1 Thermoleophilia bacterium
CTGCCGTCGCCGCCGCTCGTGTACCGGGCGGCGAACCACGCCGTGCTGTCGCCGTAGCCGATGCTGCGCGACCAGCCGAGGGCGTCGTGCTGATAGATCGCGTCGTAGTTGGCTGCGCCCTCGACGCCGCTGAAGACGGCCAGCTGCCGGCCCAGCATGCGGTCATGGTAGGAGACCCAGAAATAGCCGCGCAGACCATACTCCCGGCCCCAGCTGTTCTTGATGAGAAAAGCGCCGGGGCCGGGCGGGCGGCGCAAGAAGCGCCCGGCCGGATACGCGTCGTCCCAGCCGACGATGCACACATGGTGGTCGACGTCGGTCGTGCGTGAGTAGTAGGCGCTGGTGGCGACGTTGAACGCCGAGCTCTCGTAGGCCATGGTCGCGTCGACGGCGCCGTGTTCGATCACTGCCCACTTGATCGCCGCGTTGTCGTGCGGTCCCCTGCGCGGCGGCAGAAAGAGGACCTGCTGCACGTGACGCACAGCGCGGAGGCCCTCCGGCGAATCTCCGGGCCGAGGATACCGGTCGTCCCGCTCGAGCACCGGACCCTCCCAGCGGGCCACGTACGCGGTGGAGATCGTGCTCGGGGCGCGCCCCTCGAAGCGCAGGCGCGACGCCTGGAAGTTCGCGAGGTGGTTCTCGGAGAGGTCGAGGCCGGAGCCCGGCAGCAGACACGACTCGAGCGAGCCCATCGCGGCGAAGACCCAGCAGGTACCGAAGTGATCCTGCTTGCCGATCGGCGAGACGCGGCCATGCGCGCGCAGGTCGTACCGCGCGGGGAACGCCCGTGGCGGATCCCAGGGAGCGGCAAGCGCCTGGGGAAGGGCGAAGAGGAGCACGGCGGCGGACGCGGCGCAAAGCACCGCGAACGCGGTCCATCCGTTGGGCCACGGCCGGTCGTTCATTGGCTCAAGGATACATGCGGACTGTCCTCACGAGGGGGGAAGGCGGAGTCGAAGACCCGCCGCGGATGAATTCGATTGCTTCACTAGACAAAACGTGTACAATGCCGCGAATCGGGAGTAGATCCCGATGAAGTGTCTCCCGGACGCGGCGACGGACCCGGGATCGCCCAAAGCGCAGCCGATCGGCGCCGGACACCGACTCTGGGACAGCGTGAGGCCGGGGCGGGCTCCTTGGAGCCCGCCCCGGCCTCGTCTTTGTCCCCGCGCCGAGCGCCTCACGCCGAGCCCGCGCTCAGACCTCGAGCAGCTCGAACCCGGTCGAGGGGTCGATGCGGCGCACGGCATTGCTGCCCGTGAGCTCGATGACGATCGCCTCGCCGACCACCCAGGTCTTGACGCCGGTGCGGATGCAGCCGGCGGTCACCTGGTCGTCGCGGCCGAAGGCCGCGTGCAGGTGCAGAACCGGCCGGCCGCCCTCGTCCGGGAAGATCGTGCCGGCGCCGGCCATCTCGTGCACGTCGTGGAGGAGCCGCTCCATGGGCACGATCGGGTCGGCGCGGCCGTTCTCGGGGCCGACGACGATGCGGCTGCCGCCGTCGGCGCCGCCGAGCAGGATGACGGCGGCGCGCGCGATGCCTTCGGCTCGCGCCGCCTCTTCGATGCACTCGTGCACGATGTCGCCATCTTCCAGACGGATGACGAGCACGCGGCCGAGCGATGCAGCACTGTACTTCATGACGGACCTCCCCGTGGCCCATCCTACCTCGGGCGGCCCCTCGCTCTCCCGTCCGTCAACCTTGCTAGACTCCGGACGTGACTTCTTCGCCTCCCACCGCCCCGTCGTCCGCCCGCCGCCGCGACCCACGCCTCGTCCTGCGCGACGTCTTCGGCTTCAACGAGTACCGCCCCGACCAAGGGGAGATCGTCGACCACCTCGTCGCCGGCGGTGACGCGTTCGTGCTCATGCCTACCGGCGGTGGCAAGTCGCTCTGCTATCAGCTGCCGGCGATCGTGCGTCAGGGCACCGGCATCATCGTCTCGCCGCTCATCTCACTGATGAAGGACCAGGTCGACGCTCTGCGGGCGGCCGGCGTCAGCGCCGCCGCCTACAACTCGTCTCTCGAGGCCGACGAGGCGCGCAGCGTGCTGCGCGCCCTGCACGCCGGCGAGCTCGACCTGCTCTACGTCGCCCCGGAGACGCTGATGACCGAGTCGTTCCTCGGACGCCTCGGCGAGCTTGCCGCGGGTATGGCCGACGCAGTGCCCGGCGGCGACGGCGGACCCTCCGGGACCGCCTCCCCCGGCGTAGCCCTGTTCGCCATCGACGAGGCCCACTGCGTGAGCCAATGGGGTCACGACTTCCGCCCCGAGTACGTGCAACTGGGCCAGTTGCGCGGCCGCTTCCCCGGCGTACCCATCCTCGCCTGCACCGCGACCGCCGACCCCGAGACGCGCGACGACGTGCGCGAACGGCTCGGCCTCGCCGACGCGCCGGTCTTCGTCACCGGGTTCGACCGGCCCAACATCCGCTACACGGTCGTCGACAAGCGCGAGCCGCTCCACCAGCTCACGAGCTTCCTCGCCGGGCACGAGAACGAGTCGGGCATCGTGTACTGCCTTTCGCGCAAGCGCACCGAAGAGGTCGCCGGCAAGCTCCAGGCGCACGGCGTCTCGGCGGCCGCCTACCATGCCGGCCTGCCGGCCGACGAGCGCCGCCGAGTCCAGGACGGCTTCGCGCGCGACGACGTCCACGTCGTCGTCGCCACCGTCGCGTTCGGCATGGGCATCGACAAGAGCAACGTGCGCTTCGTCATCCACCACGATCTCCCCAAGTCCGTCGAGAGCTACTACCAGGAGACCGGCCGCGCCGGCCGCGACGGCCTGCCGGCCGAGGCGCTGCTGCTGTTCGGCCTCGGCGACGCGGCGCTCGTCCGCAGCCTGGTCGAGGGCGGCGGCCGCAATGGCAACGCCGATCCCGGCTACGGGCGCGACCCCGAGCGCGTGCGCATCGAGATCCACAAGCTCAACTCGATGGTCGGCTACGCCGAGGGGCTGACGTGCCGGCGCGAGGCGCTGCTCGGCTACTTCGGCGAGCCGTACCCGCAGCCGTGCGGCAACTGCGACATCTGCCTGGAGCCTCCCGAGACGTTCGACGCCACCGAGCAGGCGCGCATGGCGCTCAGTTGCGTCTACCGGCTGCGGGAGCGCGACGGGTTCGGCTACGGCGTCACGTACGTGATCGATGTCCTCCGCGGCTCGACCAACGAGAAGATCCTCACCCGCGGCCACGACCAGCTCAGCACCTACGGCATCGGCGCCGAGCAGAGCCGCGACCACTGGCAGAGCCTCATCCGGCAGCTCATCCACCGCGGCTTTCTGGCGCAGGACATCGCGCGGTTCTCCGCGCTCAGGCTCACCGAGGCGGCGCGGCCGCTGCTCCGCGGCGAGATGCAGCTCACGCTGGCCCAGCCACGCACGAGAGTGCCGAGCAAGAAGCAGCGCCTGCGCACGGCGCGCGCCGGCCGGGCTGCCGAGCTGGCCGGTCTGCCGGTCGACGAGCGCCTCTTCGAGGAGCTTCGCGCCTTGCGCAAGCGGCTGGCCGACGAGCAGAACGTACCGGCGTATGTGGTGTTCAGCGACGCGACCCTGGCCGAGATGGCGGCGCGCCGGCCGGGCACGTACGCGGAGCTGCTCGAGGTGAGCGGCGTGGGGCAGACCAAGCTGGAGCGGTACGGCGACGTGTTTCTCGAGGCGATCGCCGAGGGCGCCTCCGGCGGCTCGGCGCCCGGCGCGCTCATCTGACGAACGCCGGGTGGTCTGGAGGCTGCTGCGCGGCCGTCGGAGACAGCCACGCGGGCCTCACTCCAGGCCGCTAGCGCAGGCCGGCGGCGTGGAACATCTCGGGCAGCGAGACGGCCTTGTAGCCGCGCGCCCGCAGGCCGCTCAGGATCGACGGCAGCGCCGCCGCGGTCTGCGGCGTAAGATGCATGACGACGATCGCGCCGGGGTGCACGTGTGAGAGCACCCGCGAGGCGATCACTCCAGAGCCGGGCTGCGCCCAGTCCCGCGGGTCGACGTCCCAGAGGATCACGCGGTAGAAGCCGATGGCGGCGGAGGCGGCGGTCGTGCCGCCGTTCATGTCGCCGTAGGGCGGCCGGCAGTAGGGGACCGGCGAGTAGCCGGTGGCGCTCCACCAAGGCTCGACAGTGCGCCGCCACTCGCTCTGCACGGTGCCGGCGCTTTGGCGGGTCATCTGCGAGTGCGTCCAGCCGTGCGAGCCACAGGCGTTGCCCTCTTGCACGGTCCGGCGCATCAGCGATGGGCTGGAGGCGGCGTACGGCCCAAGGGGGAAGAAGGTCGCGTGAGCGTTGTAGCGCTTGAGCGTGCTGAGGATACTCGCCCACGCCGTGTTGTTGCCGTCGTCAAAGGTGAGTGCGACCGTGCGGCCCGCGCCGCTCACGCGCCGCCACACCCCGCCGCTCACGGCGCGATCGTTGCGGAACGAACGGCGGTTGCTCACGGTGACGTTGCCGGCCTCGTCCATGATCGTGATCGCCATCCGATACACGCCGGGCACGAAGCCCTTGTGGTTCTTGTAGCGAGGCACCAGCTCGACGCTCCGCGCTCCGGCGGCGCGCTCCAGGCCGCCCTTGCTCACCGCCGGGTATCCATACTGATCGGTGACCTTGTAGGACACGGTCACCGGTCCGCTCAGCTCGTCGATCGTGAAGCGAAAGCTGATCGGTTTGACGCGCTGGATGACGCCGGGCGAGACGCTGCGCCAGGCAAAGTGCGGCGGGCGCGTGTCGATCTTGACGGTCACGGTCTTTGGCGTCTCCTGGTTGAGCGCGTTGTCGACGGAGTAGTAGGTGATGACGTGCTCGCCGTCGTTGTCGTGGTCCTTCGGCGCCTTGACGACGACGGACACTCCGATCACCCAGTCGCCGCCGTCGACCCGGTAGACGGTCGCCGCGACCCCCGACTCTGCGTCGGTCGCCGAGAAGTGGACGGTGGCCGGGTCGTTGCGCCAGCGGGAGCCGGCCCCGGTCGCGGTCGTCACCGGCGGCGTCGTGTCACCGGGGGACGGCGTGACGGTGGGCACGA
>JBBQFA010000209.1:0-5003 GCA_038321515.1 Thermoleophilia bacterium
GGGTTCCGCGTGCGGTTGCCTCAGGGCGAGTTCCTGCGCCAGCTCGAGCGCATCGGTGTGGCCGTCGTGAGCCAGAGCGAGCGCGTGGTGCCGGCCGACCGCCTTCTTTACGCCTTGCGCGACGTCACCGCGACGGTCGAGAGTCCCGGTCTGATCGCCGCCAGCATCATGGCCAAGAAGGTCGCCAGCGGGACGTCGGCTGTGGTCCTGGACCTGAAGGTGGGCAAGGGCGCGTTCGCGGCCGACCTCGAGCACGCTCGCGAGCTCGGCCGGTTGTGCCGCCTCATCGGGCGGGCCTACGAGCGCCCGACGAGCTGCATCTACACCGCCATGGATGCTCCGCTCGGGCGCACTGTCGGCAACCGCCTTGAGGTCGAGGAGGCGTGGCAGGTGCTCGGCGGCGAGGGGCCTGCCGACGTGCGCGAGGTGACCCTGGCGCTCGCGGCGGAACTGCTGCCGCTCTCCGATCTGGGCCTGGACCGCGACGAGGCCACGAAGCGCGCGCAGGCTGCGCTGGACGACGGGCGCGCCGCCGAGCATTTCGAGCGCTGGTGCTACGTGCAGGGTGGGCGCTGGCAGCCCGGCGAGTCCCATCGCCTCGCCGGGCATGAGACCAAAGCGAAGAGAGACGGCTACGTGACCGCCGTGGATGCTCTCACGGTGGGGCGTGCCGCCCAGCTGGCCGGAGCGGGGCGCCGCACCGTCGACGACACCGTCGACTCGGCGGCGGGCGTGGTGCTCGAGCGCTCGCTGGGCGACGCGGTGAGGGCCGGCGAGACGCTCGCCACCGTCTTCTCGCGCGACCCTGCGCGCCGCGGCCAGGCGGGCGTCGTGCTCGATAGGGCGTTCACGATCGGAGAAGAGGAGGCGCCACCGCGGCCACTCGTGCTCGGCCGCGAGGATTGACCACCGTAGGCGGGTCAACGTGCGGGGCGACGAAGTGGCACCGCACAGTGAACGTCAGTCTGCGGGCCCGGTCTGCGTCACGGCGCGGTGCGCGCGCCAGATATTGTAGAGCCAGGAGCCCAGGAGCTGGCCGGTGACGGCGCTGGCCAGCATGAAGGGCACGAACCACCAGCCGAACCCGAGCGACAGTCGCATGACGATGATGAAGGGGATGGGCAGGTGGATGGCGAGAAACCAGGGCCACGAGAACTTGCGCACGGTCGTGCGGTACGCGCCGAAGGGCAGGTTGATGCCGATGGCGATGAGGATGGCGAGTGTCTCTGCTTCGAGGTGTGTCATCGTGAGTTTGGTGCGTGAACCTAGGCAGTATAGGGCAAATCGGCAGGCGGCGCCTCGTCGGGGCCGTTTGTCCGGCTCCGGCGGGAGCAGCTCTTTCCCTGTACGGCGCAGTCAGGGAGCATGCTCGTGAGGGTCGTAGGCGGCGATTGGCGGGGGCGGCCGTTGCGCGCGCCCGCCGGGAGCGCCACCCGGCCCACCTCGGACAAGGTCCGCGAGGCGATGTTCGACGTGCTCCTGGCGCTGCCGGAGACGGCCGCCGCGGCTCGCTGCGCAGAGGACGCGGCCGGGCACGCGGGGTCTGCGCGCGCCGCCGCCCGAGGGCCGCTCGCCGGCCACGCCGTCCTCGACCTCTTCGCCGGCAGTGGCGCGCTCGGCGTGGAGGCGCTTTCGCGAGGCGCCGAGCACTGCACGTTCGTGGAGTCGGCCGCGCCGGCCCTGCGCGCCCTGCGCGGCAACCTCGAGCGTCTCGGCGTGCCGGTGACGCGGGCGGGCGGGGCGCCGGCGGGCGCCGCCCTGCACCCCGCCGGCGGCTCCCGGGAGAGCGGCGCGCCGCCGGCGGGGTGCTCGGCTGTCGTGCTGGCGGCGGACGTGCGGCGGGCCCTGGCGGCTGACGCCCGCCGCGGGGCACGCTATACTCTGGTGTTTGCGGACCCGCCGTACGACCTGTACGGGCAGGTCCGCCCCGCTCTCGTGAGTCTGCTGGGGCGGGTGCTCGTCCCCGGCGCGGTGCTCGTCGTGGAGTCCGCCGCCGGCACGCCGGCAGGGCTGCCCTGGCCGGTCGTACGGGAGAAACGCTACGGCGACACGCGGGTCACGGTTCTCGTGACCGACGGCCCGCAGCCTGCAGAAGGAGTGGCAGCAGACGATGATCGATCAGCCGGCTGAGGGGGCGAGGCGCAGATGCCGCACAACGTGACCGCCATCTGCCCGGGCACCTTCGACCCCGTCACGGTGGGTCATCTCGACATCATCGCCCGAGGCGCCTGCAAGTTCGGGCGCGTGATCGTCGGCCTCATCGAAGAGCCGCAGCGCAAGTCGCCGCTGTTCACGCCCGAAGAGCGCGAAGCCTTCCTCAGGGAGGCCCTCGCCGGGCACGAAAACGTCGTCGTCGACCGCTTCAACGAGCTCGTCGTCGAGTTCGCTCGTAGGTGGGACGCCCACGTCATCCTCAAGGGCTTGCGCGCGATCTCCGACTTCGAGTACGAGTTCGCCATGGCGCAGCTCAATAGGAAGTTGGCGCCCGACATAGAAACAGTCTTCATGATGGCCTCGCCCGAGCACAGCTTTCTCAGCTCGAGTGGAGTCAGGGAGATCGCCGCGTTCGGAGGCTCCGTCGCAGACCTGGTGCCCCCGGCCGTCGCCCGCCGCTTGGCGGACATCTACCCGCCGCGCAGCTAGGCCACCCAAGGAGGGTCACTGAGTATGGACGTCCTGGTTCTCATCGACAAACTGGATGACAGCATCCACAACGCTCGGTCGGTGCCGCTCACCGACAGTGTCATGATCGACCGTGAGGAGATCTACGACATCCTCGACCAGATGCGGTCGACGATCCCCGAAGAGATCAAGCAGGCGCGCTGGATCGTCAAGGAGCGCCAGGAGATGCTCTCGGAGGCCAAGCAGGAGGCCGAGAGGGTGCTGGCCGAGGCGCAGGAGCGTGCCGACACGCTGGCTTCGGACACCGAGGTCGTGCGCCTCGCGGAGAAGAACGCGCAGCAGATCATGGAAGACGCCCGCGAGCGGGAGCGCGAGATCCGCCTCGGCGCCGAGGATTACGCCGACGAGGTGCTCGGCAACCTCGAGATGAACCTCGACAAGTTCATCGCCGCGGTGCGTCGCGGCCGCGAGCGCCTCCAGGGCCGCGGCGGCGGCGACGACCTCCAGCCGTAAGCCCGTCGTCGACGTTTGACATCCATGCGACGCTTCGATCTTCGCTCGCTGCGGTTCGGCGACGCCAGTGAGACCTGGCGCAGCATCCCGGTCGAGACCGCTCCGTTCGCCTTTGGCGGACTCGCCTACGAGGTGCCCGACGGCGTTGTCGAGGCTGAGCTGACGGTCGCGCGCGTGGGCGACAACCTCACGCTGACGCTGGACGTCGACACCGCCGTGCTCGGGCTGTGCCAGCGCTGCCTCGCCGACGCCGAGTTCGCCGTGAGCGTGCGTGGGGTCGAGTACGTCCGCCAGGGAGACTCGGCGAGCGACCAGGACGACGAGGGTTACGTCGTCGTGCACCAGGTCGACCTCGAGCGCTGGGTGCGCGACCTCGTCGCCGACGCTTTGCCGCAGAAGTTGCTGTGTCAGGACGGCTGCCGCGGCCTGTGCCCGGTCTGCGGTGCCGACCTCAATGCCGAGCCTGACCATCGGCACGAGGAGCCGTAAGGGCGCTCCGTGTGGTACAGTTCCGTGTCTGTTTCATCCAAGGAGAGCGATCATGCCCGTACCGAAGAAGAAGACATCCCAAAGGCGCCGCGACCAGCGCCGGTCGCAACAGAAGCTCAAAGTCGACGTGGCGAGCGTCTGCCCGCAGTGCAAGAGCCCGAAGCTCCCGCATCGCGCCTGCACCAAGTGCGGCACCTACAAGGGCCGCGAGGTCATCGTCCTCGAAGCCGACTGAGTCGTAGAAGGGGCGTGGAGTGCTCAGGTCGCTCTACATCGCCTCCACCCAAGGCAGCGGCGGCAAGACCACCATCGCCGTCGGTCTCTGCTTGGCTCTGCGCAAGCGCGGCCTGAAGGCCGGCTACTTCAAGCCCGTGGGCACGCTGGCGGCGCACACCGACGGCGTGCTTCTCGACGAGGACGCCGAGTTCGTCGCCGGGCTCCTCGACCTGGACGACGAGCTCACGGACATCTGCCCGGTCGTGCTCGACGAAGACGCCCTGCACGACGTCCTCGCCGGCTCAGAGGTCGACGCCATGAGCCGCGTCACCGACGCCTTCTCGCGTGTGCGCGCCGGCAAGGACATCGTCATCTGCGAGGGTCTCGGCGAGATCTGGCAGGGCCGCTTTTTGCGCACCAGCGGCGCCGAGGTGGTCGCCGAGCTCGACCTGCGCACACTGCTGGTCGCCAAGTTCGCCGGCGCCCGGCTGCTCGACGACATCATGTACGTCAAGGATGCGCTCAAGGAGCACCTCCTCGGCGTGTTGTTCAACATGGTCCCCGAGTCGCGCCTCGCCCTCGTGCGCGAGGAGTACACGCGGTTCCTCGCCAGGAGCGACGTCTCCAGCTACGGCGCTCTGGTCTCGAGCAGCATGCTCTCGGCAGTCTCGGTCGCAGAGATCGTAGAGGCGCTCGACGGCACCTACGTGTGCGGTGAGCGCTACGGCTCACACTTGGTCGAGACCTACATGATCGGTGCCATGAGCCCCGAGCACGCGCTGCGCTACTTTCAGCTCACGCCCAACAAGGTCGTGATCGTCGGCGGCGACCGCGCCGAGATCGTCCTCGCTGCCCTCGACACGCACACGGTCGCCGTCGTGCTCACCGGCAACTACGTGCCCAGCCCGGCCGTGCTCGAGCGGGCGGAGGAGCGCGGCGTCCCCCTCGTGTCCGTCGAGACCGACACGGTGGCCGCCGCCGACGGGCTGCGCCGCTTGTTCGGCCGCCTCCGCGTCAAGGAACACAGCAAGATCGACCTCATCGCCGAGCTCATCGACGAGTCGGTGGATGTCGACCGTCTGGTGGACGACCTGCGCGTATGACCGGGTCCAAGGGCCGCCCCTACACCTCGCCGCACGAGGTCACCGACGCCTGGAGCGCGC
>JBBQFA010000210.1:0-4943 GCA_038321515.1 Thermoleophilia bacterium
GCTCTCCGAGCCCCTGAACGCCTTCAGTTCTCGCGGGGAAGCGTCGCCACGTCGAACTCCCGCTTGGACTTCACCTGCTCGCGAGTCTCTCCGACGAAGATGAGCCGCTCCGTCCAGTCGATGCGGCTGAACTCACCCGACGGGAGCGCGACCTTCTTGCCGACCCACCAGTTGCGCGTGTCTATCAGGACACGAGTGAGAGACCATGAGCCATCGTCCAAGAGAAAGTCCTCGACATGCCCGATCTCGCCGTCCAGCGCCTGGATATGGTAGCCGATGGTGTCGGCGGCGCTGTGCAGATGGTGACTCACTTGGGCATCCTCCAGGCCCGCAGTCTCCTCCTCTGGATCGGGGACCAGCAACGGGCCGGCGACCGGCGCGGGCCCGGTCACAGCAGGGACGGCCAGCATGCCCCACACATACGGGCCTTGCCAGTAGTAGGGCCACCCGAAATAATCGTGGTACTCGGTCTCTGCCGCCAAAGAAGCAGGCATCTTCTCGGCCACGTCGGTCGCCTCCTTCACCCGCGCCAAGCTCACGCTGAGATGGATCTGCCGGGCCTCGTCGCTGACGCGTTCGACTGCGTAGGGAGAGATGAGGCGCGCGGTCTCCAGTCCCTCTATGGCGCCGACGACGAGGTAGCGCACCGTCCAGTGGCGGTCATCGTAGTAGACGTCCTCAAGAATGCCGAGCGCGCCGTCGGCGGTCGAGACGTTGAAGCCGATCAGATCGTCAAGGCTGCGCAACACAGTGCACCTCCCATCCTTCACGGGGTTCGGATCGTTCTCTCGACTACCCGACGCCCGACCGGAAGAAACGTGGGCCAAGGCATGGAGCCGCCTGACGGTGATCCAGGGCGCTGGTGTGCTACCATGCTAGTATCAATCAGACGCTGCATCTTATTGCGCAGAGAGTTGTCTGGTCAGGTCCGTGGTCGCGGGCTCGAACCCTTGTCGATCAGTCGTCGAACCTCTTCGCGAAGGTTCGAGAGTCGTCCACTAAGGTGCACCAACGTTGTCCTGCACCCTGATGGGTGTCACCTCCATCTCGGCTCGAATGCCGAGCGGCAGCCAGGACGCACCGGTGAGGGGCGCCGCATGGTGCCCTGTTCTCCGCTGAGACAGCAGTGGCGGTTCGTGACCCGCGCTGGCGTAGGTGAGGCCGGAGTCGTCGATGAGGCAAACGAAGCAGGTGATGAAGCACTCGTCGGGCAGCGGTTCGACCACGGCCGCATTGACCAGCCGGAGAACCTCGCCGACGTCCGACGAGCGAGACAGGGCGCTCCGGACGGCTCGTGCACACCGACGGCAAGAGCGAGGTCGTAGTCCGCCGCCGTCTTCAGCTCGCGGATCGTCTTGAGCTGACGACGGATGCAGTCGATCGCGAGGACGAACAGACCGACGACCAGCATGTGCACGGTACCGTTGAGGACGGCCAGCCCCGCAGAGTAGCTGCCGAGCAGCGCCACCACTTCGACGACCGAGACCAGTACGACGAGGGCCAAGGCCGGCGCCAGGCCGAGCCACAGAACGCCCAGAACGATGGGGACGAGGTAGAGCACGGTGAGGTCGGGTACGGCCCGGTGACCTCGTCAAGCACGCCGATGGCGAGGCTCGCGACGACGCATCCCAGCAGCATCGACCCGCGCCCAAGTAGAGTCACTGCGCCTTCTGTATCTCGGTTCGCGACCCGTGGAGGTCCTTGCCGCGTCGGTTCAGAAACGATAGGTCGCAGCGAGTCCGGTGGCAGCCGGCATCCGCTCCGCAGGAACGACGATGACCTCGCCCCGCATGCGCAGGACCGCTTCGGCGAGGTCGTCAAGGACGTCGTCGACATCGGGGTGAGCAAGGTCACCGGGCTCGATCCTTCCCGTCGCCGTGTCCAGGCGGCCGGGGATCTCGCGGTCGGACTCGAGAAGCAGGACGGCGACACGACCCTCTGTGGTGGCACGGGCGACCTGCGCCACGTCGTCTGACGCCAACTGCCGGGTCAGGGAGACCTGATACTCCTCGATCAGCTTCGTCAGGCGACTCTGGTAGAGCGGTTCCACCTTCTGCCACGCCTGCACGCGCAACTCGTCGAGGTCCAGAGCCTCAGGGTCGACCTCGAGGCCGTCTTGCGTCAGGAAGGGATTGTGGCTGACATCGCGGAACGCGGTGTGGTGTTCCGGCAGGGCCGCGAGCATGAGCGGGAGGCCGCTGGGACGCGAGTGGTGGTCCAGGACTCCACGGTCGACGGCCCTGAAGAACCGTTCCGTGTCGAGGTCGACCTCGTCCCTCTTCCCGCCGTGCCCGTGATGCATCGCCTTGCCGCCTTTGCCGGCGCCCATCCCGTACGAGGCCACCGTCTGATGCGGCTCGGTCAGCTCGTCGCCGAGCGCCTCCGTGATCGTCGCCGGCACGTCCGTCAGCTCCACAGGGTCCAGCGCATCGCGGCCTCCCTCGTATAGCTTGGCCTCGTGGCGGGACAGGCACAGGAGCTGAAAGCGGTCGGCCGACTGGAGGACGCGCAGAAGCGGCTTGACGTGGAAGCTGTCCGCCACGACGAGGAGTTCTTTCACGGGTCGTTGCAGGTCGAAGACCTCGAATCTCCCGGCCGAGCTGAGAATGGCCAGCCCGTCTGTCCGATGGTTCCAGAAGTCGCCGTCATGCGAGAGGGCCCGGAACTTCTCGAGGAGGTCCCGGACGTCCCGAGCCGGGTACCGCTGGCGCAGAGACGTCTCCATCTCGCGCAGCAGGTTCCGGTAGCGGATCGGGTCCTGTTGGTTGTCGGGACGATGACGGTGCGTGGGCTGGTAGAGGGAGATGCACGGCGGCTCCTGAACGGCCAGCAGGGCAGTGAGATGGTCGCTGGTGAGTTGACGCATGGAGACTCCTTCGGTTGCGTCTTTTCCGCATTCCGAGCTGGCGAGATGCGGCGGAGGGATCGATTCCCGCTCGAAGCCGGGCGCGCTTCGGCTCATCGCGGCGCCCGTACGCTCAGGCCGCCGCGCCGCCGTGCCGCGATCCGCCGCAGCCACTTGTCGAGCTCGACCACGACGAAGGCGACGAGTCCCACGCCGAAGATCGGCAGCCACATGTAGGCGTCGAGCGGCGCGCTCGAGAAGGCCGTGTTCATGAACGGCGTGTAGGTGTAGAGCAGCTGCAGCGCGATCGTGATGCCGACGCCGCCGAGCACCCAGCGGTTGGAGAAGGGGCGCATGGTGAAGATCGAGCGCGTGAGCGAGCGGCAGTTGAACAGGTACATGAGCTCGACGAAGACGAAGACGTTCACGGCGATGGTGCGCGCGACATCGTCACCGAGCCCGCTCCGCTCGGCCCACTCGAAGAGACCGAAGGCGCCGACGAGGAGGAGGGCGCCGACGAGGACGATGCGCTGGATGAGCACGCCGGTGAGGATCGGTGTCTCGGGACGCCGCGGCAGGCGCTCCATGATGCCCTCCTCCTTGGGCTCGAAGGCGAGCATCAGCCCCAGCAGCACCGCGGTGGTCATATTGATCCACAGGATCTGCACCGGGAGGATCGGCAGGGTCGTGCCGAGGAAGACGGCGGTCAATATGACGAGACCCTCGCCGAGGTTGGTCGGCAGGGTCCAGGTGATGAACTTGGTGAGATTGTCGAAGACGCCGCGACCTTCTTCGACGGCCGCCTCGATCGAGGCGAAGTTGTCGTCGGTGAGCACCATGTCGGCGGCCTCCTTGGCGACGTCCGTGCCGCCGATGCCCATAGCCACGCCGATGTTCGACTGCTTGAGCGCCGGGGCGTCGTTCACGCCGTCGCCGGTCATCGCCACCACGTGGCCACGGCTCTGCAGCGCCTCGACCAGGCGCAGCTTCTGCTCGGGGGTGGCGCGCGCGAAGACGGCGGTGTCCTGCGCGCGCTCGATCAGCTGCTTGTCGCTGAGCTGCTCGAGCTCGCGGCCGGTGAGCGCGACGGGCTCTGCGTCGGCGGTCAGGCCGATCTGACGCGCGATCGCCCCCGCGGTGATGGCGTGGTCGCCGGTGATCATCTTCACGGTGATGCCGGCCGTGCGGCAGGTCTTGACCGCCGCGATCGCCTCGGGACGCGGCGGGTCGATCATCGCCTGCAGCCCGACGAAGGTGAGGTCGGCGAGGTCGTCGTGGGTGAGTCGCGACGCGCCCGGCGGCAGTTCGCGAGCGGCGAAGGCCAGGACGCGCAGGCCCTGGGCGGCGAGGCGGCCGACGTCGGCGAGCACGGCCTCGCGCGCGAGCGGGACACGCTTGCCGTCGGCGTCCAGCGCGTTCGCACAGCGCTCGAGCACGACCTCGACGGCGCCCTTCACGTAGACGGCGCGCGATCGCCCTTCGCCCGCGTCATGCATCGTCGCCATGTACTGGTGCAACGACTCGAAGGGGATGGAGTCGACCCGCGGTGCCTCGACCTGCAGGTACTCGCGGTCCAAGCCTGCCTTGGCGGCGACGGCGAGCAACGCGCCCTCGGTGGGGTCGCCCTGCGCTGTCCAACGCTCGTCGGCGCGCACGAGCTGGCTGTCGTTGCAGAGCACGCCGGCGACGAGGATGGTGCGCAGTGCCGGGCGCAGGCCGCCGTCGCCTGCCGCGTCCGCCGCGTCCGTATCGGCGATCTCGCCCACGGGCTCGTAGCCGGCCCCGCTGACCTCGTACAGGCGCCCGCCGGCGACGATGCGTTGCACGGTCATCTGGTTCTCGGTGAGCGTGCCGGTCTTGTCGGTGCAGATCACCGTCGTACTGCCCAGCGTCTCGACCGCGGGCAGCTTGCGGATGATGGCGCGCCGCCTGGCCATGCGCGACACGCCGATTGCCAGCGTGATCGTCACGGCGGCCGGCAGGCCCTCGGGGATCGCCCCGACGGCGAGCGCGACGGCCGCCTTGAACATGTCGACGATGGGCTCGCCGCGCAGCAGCCCGACGACGAACGTGACGGCGCCGAGGGCGAGGATCACGA
>JBBQFA010000211.1:0-4942 GCA_038321515.1 Thermoleophilia bacterium
GGGCCTTCGCCGGGTAAACGTCGTTGTTGTCGACTGCGTAGCTCTGGATGCCGATCTGAATCGAATGGACGCCTTCCTTGACGGCCGAATCCTTGGCCTTCACGCGCTGGCTGAGGAACATCGGGATCGCGATCGCGGCGAGGATGCCGATGATGATGATCACGATCAGCAGCTCGATGAGCGTGAAACCCTTCTGACCCTTGATGGACCTCTTCATGTGCCTACCATCCTCTCTCTTTGTACGACTTGCCTGATTCTGTGGTGTTGCTCCCCACACAAACAACCTGCGGTGCTCGAACTACCGGGCTCCACAGGCTGCGAGGTGTGACTCTTATTGGCGGTAGCCCAGCCGACTCGGGGAGTCCTGTGGCTTTGCGCCCCACCTTCGCAAGTGGTTTGCCCTGTGCGCCTCTACTCCTATAGTGCCTCCTCGTCGACTTCCTAGACATCCTTTTCGGCACTCTGCCGAAACTCTTTACTCTTCTGACAACACTCTGCCCCACGCCGCGACCGCTGGACTGGAACGAATGTCTAGTGAGCCGCTCAGAAGACCTTGCGCCCGAGCACTTCCTTCAGGCGCCCGAGCGCCTTGATCGACTCGCGCGAGACCTTCTTCTGCGTCAAACCCAGCTCCTTCGCGACCTCGCTCTGCGTGAGGTCTTTGAAAAAGAGCAGGTAGATAAGCCGCTTCTGGAAGGCCGAGAGCCTGTCCATGGCCGCATACAACGTGATCTTGTCCTCGATCGGCAGCGAGAACGAGGCCTGGCGGATCGAGTGCACCATGTCCGGGTCTGCCTCAGCCTGGAGTTCCGCGCTCGTGAACGGCTCGTCGTGGCTGTGCAGCTGGATGCGCGAGTAGAGGCCCATGACCTCGAGGATGCCGTCTTCGTTGATGTTCAGCGCCGCGGCGAGCTCGGCTACCTCCGGCGGCCGGCCGAGCTTGTGCATGAGCTCGTTCGACTTGTCCTGGATCTGGTGGTACACATTCTTGACCCAGCGCGGCTGCCGCATCAGCAGCGAGTCGCGCAGATGGTGCCTCAGCTCGCCGTCGACGATCGCCGTGGCGTAGGTGCTGAAGCGCACACCGCGGCCGGCGTCAAAGCGCTGCGCCGCCTTGATCAGCCCCAGGTTGGCGACCTGCACGAGATCCTCGTAGGGCTCGCTCGAGTACGTGAACCGCTTCAGGATGTGGTGCAGCAGGTTCTGGTTGCGGCGCACGACCTCGTCGAGCGTCGCCGTGGAGCGCGTCTGCGCGTACGCGGCGAGGAGCTGCTCGTTCTCCACGCCAGCCTCCGGCGGCTACTTGACGATGTTCATCATGTTGAAGATCGGCAGGTACATCGAGATGACGACCGTGCCGACGATGACGCCCACGCCGAGCATGAGGATCGGCTCGAGGATCGAGGTCAGCGACTTGATGCTCGCATTGACCTCGTCCTCGTAGAAGTCGGCGATCTTGTTGAGCATGGAGTCGAGCGACCCCGTCTCCTCCCCCACCGAGATCATCTGCGTGACCATGGGAGGGAACACCGAGACCTTCTTCAGCGGCTCGGTGATGGACTGACCCTCTTTGACGCTCCTCTGGACGTCTACCATCGCATCTTCAATGACGACGTTGCCGGCCGCCTGGCCGGTGATCTCGATGGCCTGCAAGATGGGCACGCCGGAGGTGACGAGCGTACCCAGCGTGCGCGAGAAACGGGCGACGGCCAGCTTGCGCACGATCTCACCGATGCCCATGGGCACGTGCAGCTTGAAGCGGTCCCAAAGGTGCTGGCCGCGATTGGTCCGCTTGAGCTGCTGCAGGCCCCAGATGAGGGCGATGATGGCGACGAGGACGACCAGGCCCCACCAGCTGCGGAACACGCCG
This sequence comes from Thermoleophilia bacterium, assembly GCA_038321515.1. Taxonomy (GTDB): domain Bacteria; phylum Actinomycetota; class Thermoleophilia; order UBA2241; family UBA2241; genus CAIXSE01. The sequence continues at coordinate 1,871 of JBBQFA010000211.1, forward strand.
GACAAGTTCACCATGATGCGCGTGAGCGTGGGCAGCTGCGCATTACCGAGGTCCTTGTACATGCCGGCGAAGATCGGGATGAGGAACAGCACCATGCCGATCAGCACGATGATCGCGAACGAGCCGATCAGCAGCGGGTAGACCATCGCCGACTTGACGGCGCGGCGGATGCTGTCCTCCTTCTCCAGCTGCGTCGCGAGGCGGTTGAGCACCTCGTCGAGGATACCGCCGAGCTCGCCCGCTCTGACCATGCTCACGTAGAGCTTGCTGAAGACCTTGGGATGCTTCTGCAGCGCGTCCGAGAGGCTGATGCCGGCCTCGACGTCGGCGCGGATCTCGCCGATGACCTTGGCGAACTTCTTGTTGGGCGTCTGCTCCTCGAGCACGTACAGGCAGCGCAGCATCGAGAGGCCGGAGTTGACCATCGTCGCGAACTGGCGCGAGAAGACGGTGAGGTCCTTGGCCTTGATGCCGCCGCCGATCTGGATCTGGCCGAGACCCTGCTTGACCTCGTTGAGGTCGAGCACGGTGAGGCCCTTGTTGCGCAGTACGGCGGCGGCGGCGACCTTGCTCTCGCTCTCGACCTCGCCGGTCGCCTCACCCCCTCGGGCGTCCAGCGCCTTGTACTTGAAGTTGGTCATTGCCTCCCTGACGCCCCCCTGGCGGCCGGTGCTACCGGCGCGCCTGTCGACGACTGGCGTTCACTGTCTCTCTTATCGGCCCCGGCCGCGAATCCTGCAGCGCTCACCGGCCCGCGACCGCGGCTGGTTGCGTAACGAGCAGCCGCTCGAAGTCCGCCGGCGTGCTCGAGCGGTTCTTGGCCAGGTCCCGCGTGATGATGCCGCGGCGCACGAGGTCGGCGAGCGACGCGTCCATGGTCTGCATGCCGAACTGGGTGCCCGTCTGCATCACCGAGTAGATCTGGTGCGTCTTGCCCTCGCGGATCAGGTTGCGCACCGCCGGCGTCGGGATCAGCACCTCGCAGGCGACGCAGCGGCCGCGGCCGTCGCGGGTCGGCAGCAGCTGCTGCGTGCAGACGCCCATCAGCGTCGTGCTGAGCTGCACGCGGATCTGCTCCTGCTGGTGCGGCGGGAACACGTCGATGATGCGGTCTATGGTCTGCGGCGCGTCCTGCGTGTGCAAAGTGGCGAAAACGAGGTGGCCGGTCTCGGCCGCGGTGAGCGCCGTCGCCATCGTCTCGGTGTCGCGCATCTCGCCGACGAGGATGATGTCGGGGTCCTGGCGCAGCACGCTCTTGAGCGCCCGGTTGAAGCTCTTCGTGTCGGCCCCGACTTCGCGCTGGTTGACCATGCACTTCTTGTGGCGGTGCAGGAACTCGATGGGGTCCTCGATCGTCATGATGTGCTCGTCGCGGGTCTCGTTGATCGCGTCGATCATCGCCGCCAGAGTGGTCGACTTGCCCGACCCGGTCGGCCCGGTGATGATCACGAACCCGCGTGGCTTGCGCGTGAGGTCGTGCAGGGTCTGCGGCAGCCCCAGATCCGCGAGCGGCTTGATCTTGATGGGGATGAGGCGAAACGCCGCGCCCAGGCTGTTGCGCTGAAAGTAGGCGTTGACGCGAAAACGGGCGCGGCCCGGCACCGAGTAGGAGAAGTCGATCTCCCACTCGTTCTCGAGGCGCTGCCGCTGGTCTTGACTGAGGATGCTGTAGATGAGCTCGCGCGTGTCGTTGGCGCTGAGGCGCGGGTAGTCGAGCCGTTCGAGCACGCCGTTGACGCGGATGATCGGCGGCGACCCCACCGTGAGGTGGAGGTCGCTCGCGTCTCGCTCCAGTACTTCGAGAAGAACGTCGACCAGATCCATGTTCACATCCTCACGCCAGGTTTACCAGGTCAGACGATCACGCGGGCGATCTCCTCCACGGAGGTCATGCCCAGCAGCACTTTGTCGATGCCGTCTTCGCGCAGCGACTTCATCCCCTCCGCCGCCGCCACACGGCCGATCTCGTCGGCGCTCTTGCGCTCGACCGTCAGGCGGCGGATGGCCTCGCTGACGATCATCACCTCGTAGAGCCCCAGCCGCCCCTTATAGCCCGTATTGTTGCACCTCGAGCAGCCTTTGGCACGGTACAGAACGACGTCATCCCGGTCACATACCTCGGGCGGAAAGTCGTTCTTGCGCAGCATCTCCTTGGTGGCGGTGTACGACTCCGCACACTGGGAGCAGAGGCGCCGCGCGAGGCGTTGCGCCAGTACGGCGTCCACCGCCGACGACGTCAGGAAAGGCTCGATGCCCATCTCCGTGAGACGAGAGAGCGCGCCCGGGGCGTCGTTGGTGTGCAGAGTGCTGAGCACGAGGTGCCCGGTGAGCGCGGACTCGACGGCGATCATGGCGGTCTCCCGGTCGCGGATCTCGCCGATCATCACGATGTCGGGGTCGCAGCGGAGGATCGAGCGGAGCGCGGCCGCGAACGTCATCCCCGCGCGCGTGTTCACCTGCACCTGGTTGATGCCGGCAAGGCGGTACTCGACCGGGTCCTCCACGGTGATGATGTTCTTCTCGGGATTGTTCAGGATGTTCAGCGCGGCGTAGAGAGTGGTCGACTTACCGGAGCCTGTCGGGCCGGTGACGAGGATGGCGCCGTACGGCTTGGTGAACGACTTCTGGAACCGCTTGAGCGCCTTCTCGCTGAAACCGAGGTCCTCGAGGTCGAGCATGACGTTCGACTTGTCGAGGAGGCGCATGACCACCTTCTCGCCGTACACCGTCGGTAGCGTCGCGACGCGCATGTCGATAGGCCGGCCGCCGACGACGAGGCCCATGCGGCCGTCCTGCGGGACGCGCCGCTCGGCTATGTCGAGCTCGGCCATGATCTTGAGGCGGCTGAGTACGCCGGCCTGCATGCGCCGCGGTATCGACATGATCTCGTGGAGGACGCCGTCGATGCGAAAGCGCACCACGAGCTCCTTCGCCTGCGGCTCGAAGTGGATGTCGCTGGCGGAGTCGTCCACAGATTGCGCGATCACGGAGTTGACCAGCTTGATGATCGGCGCCTCGTCGGTGGCGTCGCGGATGTCGGCGACCGACTCCTCCTCGAACTCGGCGACGGCG
>JBBQFA010000212.1:0-4940 GCA_038321515.1 Thermoleophilia bacterium
GTCGAACGGCAGCTCCTCGAACTCGGGGCAGTAGTCGATCTCGATGCAGTCCACGGGGCAGACGCGCTCGCACAGGGTGCAGGAGTAGCAGCGGTAGCCGCCGTCCTTGGCCTTGACGAGGTCGAACAGGCCGACGCCCCTGCTCTTGTCGACCAGCTCGCGGCGCTCGAAGTCGATGCCCTTGAGTACTTCGTAGAGGGCGGAGCCCCTGGGCTCGGTCACGGTCTCGTTGTCGCGCTTGTCGTTTCTCGACATGCCGGCCACCTCAGTCCTTGCGCAGGTTGAGATAGCGGCGCTCCGTGGAGGTCCGCTTCTTGCTCTGTGCAGCCTTCTGGAGCAAGGCGAACGCCTGCTCGATGTTGTCGGGGAAGATGTCGCGGCCGCCGAGCCCGTAGATGATCGGCAGGACCTGCGGACGCGGGTCGCAGTCATAGAGGGCGCTGCGGACCTCCATGAAGACCGGGCCGCCCTGGGCGCCGAACGAGTCGGCCCTGTCCATCACGCCGACGATCTTGACGTGCTGGAGTGCCTTGGCGTAGGCCTCGTAGGGGAAGGGCCGGAAGGCACGCACGCGCACCATGCCGGCCTTGACGCCCTTGGCGCGCAGCTTGTCGACGATGGTGCGCGTCGTGCCGGCGGTGGAGCCGACCACGACGATCGCGACCTCGGCGTCGTCCAGGCGGTACGGGTCGAGCAGACCATACTGACGGCCGCTCAGCTCGGCGTATTCGTCGGCCACGTCCTGGATCACCTTGTAGGCGCGGTCCATGGCGCGGTTCTGCGCCACCTTGTGCTCGAAGTACCAGCCGTGCAGGCCGTCAAAGGGCCCTACGGTGACCGGGTGCTTGGTGTCGAGCATGGGGTTCGTCGCGTGGTACGGGCCGATGAAGCTCTGGACCTGCTCCTTGGTGAGCATCTGCAGCGGCCCGATGGCGCCGCTGATCACGTAGCCGTCGTACATGTGCATCGTAGGCAGGCGGACGTCCATATGCTCGGCGATCCGCACCGACATGATGCAGTTGTCGTAGGCCTCCTGGTGGTTCTCTCCGTACAGCTGGACCCACCCGGTGTCGCGGCCACCCATGGTGTCGCTGTGGTCGCAGTGGATGTTGATGGGGCCCGAGAGGGCGCGGTTCACGGTGGTCATGACCACGGGGAGCCGGTAGCTCGCGGCGACGTAGAGGACCTCCCACATGAGGGCGAAGCCCTGGGAGGAGGTCGCCGTCATCGTCCGCGCGCCGCCGGCCGCCGAGCCGATCACGGCGCTCATCGCCGAGTGCTCGCTCTCGACGGTGACGAACTCGCTCTCGACCTTGCCGTCGGCGACCATCTGGGCGTAGAGCTGGACGACCTCGGTCTGCGGCGTGATCGGGTAGGCGCACACGACGTCCGGGTCGATCTGGCGCATGGCTTCGGCCACGGCCTCGTTGCCGGTGACGGCGAGGATCTCACTTGCGACGATAGCCACAGGTCACTCCTTCTCGTCGGTCTTCATGACGATGGCATCGGTGGGGCACTCCTTGGCGCAGATGCCGCAGCCCTTGCAGTGCTCCAGGTCGATGCCGACCGCCTTGCCGCCCTCGATCACGATCGAGGCGTCGGGACAGTAGAAGTAGCAGAGCATGCAGCCGTCGCACTTCTCGCTGTCGATGATCGGCACCATCGAGCGCCAGCCGCCGGTCTCGTTGTAGACGGAGTTGCCGGCCTCCACGATCGTCGCGCCGAGCTCGTGACGCTCAGGGCCCCACGTGTCGACGTCGCTGATGTCCCAGGTGGGCTTCTTCTTCGCGGCCGTGCGGGCGCGCGGCTTCTTGAGTGGGGCCGGCTTCTTCGCCACGGCCTTCTTCTCGACGGTCATTCGCCCTTGACCTCCTCGTAACTGCGCGTGATCGCGTTGATGTTCCCCTCGACGACCTTGGGCGGGAACTTCTTGCCGAAGTCCACACGCAGAAACGCCACGACCTCTTCGATGGGGAAGAGCCCGGTGATGCGCGTGAGCGCGCCGACCATTGGCGTGTTGGGGATCGGCCGCTTGATCGTCTCGGTGGCGATCCTGGTCGCGGCGATGGTGTAGTATTCGAAGCCCTCGAGGTGGTAGTGCTTGCGCAGCTCGGCCGGGCTCATCTCGCTGTTGACCAGCACGATGGCGTCGTCGGGCGCGCCCTTGGTCACGTTGACGATGCCGAGCAGGGAGGGGTCGAGGACGACGACGATCTGCGGGTGCTCGACCCCGGCGTACACCTGGATCGGCTCGTCGCTGACGCGTGTAAAGGCGACGATCGGCGCGCCGGAGCGCTCGGGCCCGTACTCGGGAAACGCCTGAAAGTACTTCTTCTGACCGAGAGCCAGCTCGGCGACCATCTTCGCCGCCGTCACCGCGCCCTGGCCGCCACGGCCGTGCCAGCGGATCTCCGTGAGGCCACTGGGGGCCTTGGGCTGCTTCTTGGTCGTGCTCTTCGTCGCCATGGTCACTCCTCTCCGCGCCTGAGGCTGCGCCGCCCGGAGAGGGCGCGGCCCAGCGTGAGTTCGTCTGCGTATTCCAGATCGCCGCCTACCGGCAGGCCGCTCGCGAGGCGGGTGACCCGCACGCGGTCGGGCAGCTGGTCGGCGAGGTACATGGCGGTGGCCTCACCGGTCATGGTGGGGTTCGTCGCCAGGATCACTTCGTCGAGGTCGTCGTCAATACGCGCAAGCAGCTCCGCGATGCGCAGGTCGCTCGGCTCGACCCCGTCGAGCGGACTCAGCGCTCCGCCGAGGACGTGGTAGTAGCCGCGAAACTCGCGCGTGCGCTCGATGGTCACGATGTCGAACGGCTGCTCCACGACGCAGAGGAGCCTGGGGTCGCGGCGCGTGTCGGCGCAGATCACGCAGAGGTCGCCTTCGGCGAGGTTGAAGCAGCGGCTGCAGAAGCCGATCTTCTCCTTGACCTCGACGATCGCCGCCGCCAGCGGCAGCACCTCGTCCGGTCGCAGCCGCAGCAGGTGAAACGTGAGGCGCTGGGCGGTTCGAGGACCGATCCCCGGGAGCTTGGACAGCTCGGTGATCAGACGCTCGACAGCCGGTGAATACACTCTCGTTCTCCTCGCAGCAGCATGACTCGATATACAGTGCGATGATTGGACCGGCCCGGCGGCGATGACGCCCGCGGACCCGATACATCATTGTATCCGCTTCATGGCGCGACAGCCAACGAGTGCCTGTGTCGATCACCCTGGACGAGCCTGCAGCTCCGGGAATCGGACGGTACAGCCGTTGGCGTCGACGGGGTAGCCCACAGCGGCTCGCCGTCGGAGCGCAATACAGGACGAAGGCAGTCTGGTATGCAGTTCGTATCCGCTTGCTCCAGCCGACGAGGCCCAGCGCCGACGGTCTTGGGCAGCTCCCTTGGCCTCAGAAGAGACCGGGCATGTTCGGCAGGTCGAGCCCGCCGGTGGCGCCACCGAGCTTCGTGCTCGCCAGGTCCTGAGCGGCGCGCAAGGCCTCGTTGGTCGCCGCGATCACGAGGTCCTGCAGCATCTCGACGTCGTCGGGGTCGACGGCCTCCGGCTTGATGCGGACTTCTTTGACCTCGAGCGCTCCGGTGACGACCACGGTGATGATGCCGCCGCCGGCACTGGCCTCGACGGTCTCGACGGCGAGCTCCTCCTGGGCCTCGGCCATCTTGCGCTGCATCTCTTGGACCTGCTTCATCATCTTGTTGTACTGGGGGTTCGCCAATGCGTTCTCCTTAAAGGTCGTCGGGCAGCAGTTCGGCGTCGAGCTTGGCCTGGACGGCGCGGATCTGGTCGGTGAAATCGGGCAGGGTCGTCGCGGCCGCCGGAGCCGCGGCAGGTGCGGGACCGGGCGCCGGGCTGGGCGGAGAGTCACCGCCGGCGGTGGCGAGCTCGAACCGCGGTGAGACGCGGCGTCCGAGCACGCCGTGCACGGCGTCGCTGAGCACGCCGGCGTTGTCGCCCTGCGCGGCGTTGCGCAGGGCGAAGTCAGACGGTAGTGCGACGACGAGCACCTCGCCGTCGATGGCGACGGGGCGGGCGTCGCGGAGAAACCCGTAGAGAGGCACGCGCGCGGTCTGGACGCGCTGCAGGACGAGCTCCCAGGCGCGGCGCACGCGCTCGAGCGTCAGCTCCTGAGGCGCGTCATCCGGCGCGTCGCTCGCCGCGGCACCGGTGGAGGCGCTCGTCGGGATGCCGGTCACGGCCTCGGCGGCGGGCTGCGCCGCGTCCGCCGCGGGCTCGGGCGGCTCTGGGGCGGCCGAGCCGGCCGCCGCTTCGACGGCGGCAGCCGACGCCGCGGCCGGAGCGGTGCCGGGAGCCGGCTGAGGGGCCCGGCTGCGGGCCGGCTTCGCCGGCTCTGCCACCGGGCCGGCCGGGGCGGCACCGGCCTCGAGGCGCCGCAGGCGCTCCTCGAGGGCGGCGGCCGAATGGACGAGCTCGGGCCGCGTGACCTTGACGTGCGCGAGCTCGAGCTGGAGCCGAGGGTCGAGCCCGTCGCGGATCTCGCGCTGTGCCTGGCCCAGTGCTTCGATGAAGTAGACAACCTCGCGCGGCGACACCTGGTTGGCACGCTGCTCGTGCTCGCGGAACAACTCTCCGTCGAGCTCCACGGTCTGGCCAAGCGTGCGCAGGCCGGCCGCGTCGCTGGCCGCCTCCTCGAGGTGTTGCAGCAAGAAGAGCTGGCGCAGGTGGCGCAGCAGGTCGCGGATGAACTGCGAGTAGTCGGTGCCGTCGTTGGCGAGGCGCTGCACGAACTGGAGCGCCTCGGCCGTGCGCCGCTCGGTGACGATGTCGGTGATCTCGAAGAGCAGCTCGCTGCTGGTGACGCCGAGCGCCTCGAGCACGTCGGCGGCGGCGATCGCGCCGTCTGAGTACGTCACCAGCTTGTCGAGCGTGCCGATGGCGTCGCGAAAGCCGCCCTGGGAGTGGCGCGCGATGATGTGCAGC
>JBBQFA010000213.1:0-4938 GCA_038321515.1 Thermoleophilia bacterium
CTCGACCGCGCCAACAAGATGGGGCTCGACTTCTATGTCGGCCCTGAGCTGGAGTACTTCTATTTCAAGAACGCCGTGACGCCCGAGCTGACCGACGACGGGGGCTACTTCGACGTGCTGCCCGCCGACCTCGGCAACGACCTGCGCAAGCAGACCATGCGCACGCTCGACAAGCTGGGCATCCCGATGGAGGCGAGCCACCACGAGGTCGCCCCGTCGCAGCACGAGATCGACCCTCACTACGACGAGGCCATGCTCATGGCCGACCGCGTCATGATCACGCGCCTCATCGTGAAGGAGGTCGCGGCCCACAACGGCGTGCACGCGACCTTCATGCCCAAGCCGATGCACGGTCAGAACGGCAGCGGGATGCACGTGCACCAGTCACTGTTCCGCGGCAAGACCAACGCGATGTTCAGCGAGACCGACCCGGATCACCTGAGCGACCTGGCCAAGGGCTTCATCGCTGGGCAGCTCAAGCACATGCGCGAATTCACGTCGATCCTCAACCAGTACGTGAACAGCTACAAGCGCCTGGTGCCTGGCTACGAGGCCCCGGTCTACATCAGCTGGGCGCACCGCAACCGCACCGCCCTCATCCGCGTCCCGCTCTACGTGCAGGGCAAGGAGAGCACCGTGCGCGCCGAGATCCGCAACCCCGACCCGGCCGCGAACCCGTACCTGGCGTTCGCCGTCATGCTGGCCGCCGGCCTCGAAGGCATCGAGAAGGGCTACGAGCTGCCGCCGAGCGTGGAGCCCAACATTTACAAGATGACCGCCGACGAGCGAGAGATCGCCGGGCTCGGAGCGTTGCCCAACAACCTCTACGAGGCGATCAAGGACACGCAGGAGAGCGAGCTGGTGCGCCGTACGCTCGGCGACCACGTCTTCGAGCGCTTCGTGACCAACAAGCTCAACGAGTGGTACGAGTACCGCGAGCAGGTCACGGACTGGGAGGTCCGCAAGTACTTCTCGAAGCTCTGAGACTGGCCTAGCTCACGCGTGTTGCCGGGGCGGGCGCCGCAAGGCGCCCGCCCCGCTCGCTTCTTCCCTCAACTCGCGGCCGTTCCGACCGATACCCTAAGGGAAGCCCTCGTCCCGGGAGTGAGCATGAACCGTACGATCCGCAGCCACGCGCGCCCTCCGACGCCTCCACGCACGCGCACGCTCGTCGCCCAGCCGGGCCGCCTGACGGCCGCCGGCCTCGCTTTCATCACCCTCACCGCCGCGCTGCTGCTGTTGTGGGCCGCGGCGGCCCAGGCGTCCGTGTGGGTGATCCCGGCGATGAGCCGCGCCTACCCCACTACGCCCGCCGGCTCGAACCAGCAGATCACCATCGACGCCGCCGGCAACGAGTACCAGGGCGTGCAGGTGTGCCTGCGCGGAGGCGATCGCACGGTGCGCTTCAGCTGGAGGAGCGACAGCGACCCGCTCATCGTGCAGAACACGACGCTGAGCCGCGTGTACTACGTCAAGGTCACGACGCCGACCTCCGACCTGCACTCAAGGCCCGGCTGGTACCCGGACCCGCTCGTGCCCCGCGACTTCGGGGCGAAGATGACCGTCCCGGGGTCGACGAACCCCGGGCCGACGACGCCGTTCTACCTCCTGACGCACGTGCCGCTCGGCACCCCGCCCGGAGACTACGCCGCGACGCTGACCGTTGAGGACGGCGACTCGACGGTGGACGTGCCGTTCAGCCTGCGCGTATGGGGCTTCGGCTGGGCCGAGATCAGCACGCATTCGGCCTTTGCCGTGAGCCAGGCGAACATCAAGCGGAGTCTGCTCGGTGCCCATGTCTACATGAGCGGCGTCGCCAAGCAGCGGGTGCTCACAGCCTTCTATACGATGATGCACCAGCACGGCATCTCGCCGACCGTCGTCAGCTACCTCCCCAAGGTCTCGTCCTCGGGCAACGCCGCCCTCAAAGACTGGGTGACCAAGGTCGCTCCGTTCCTCGACCCCAGCGGCGTCAACCTGAAGGACAACCAGCTGCCCTTCCTGCGCTGGTTCCCATGGAGCCGCTCCAAGAGCCCGAGCGCCCGCCAGATCGAGACCTACCTCACCGACATGTGCCGCGTGTACAAGGACAACGGCTGGAACGACAAGGCGTACGTCTACGTGCTCGACGAGACCACCAAGACATCGGAGGAGAAGCAGGCCGAGAAGTACGCCCGTATCGCCCACAAGGCGTCGGCGAAGTCCGGCTTCCGTATCAAGTTCCTGCTGACCGACGACCCGCGCCCCCGTGCGCTCGGCGGCGTCAAGAACGCCAACACCTTCCTCTACGACGACGTCGACATCTGGACGCTGCGCTACTACTACTTCTTCGGCCGCATCCCGGCCGTGCGCGAGCGCCAGAAGGCCGGCAAGGAGATCTGGTGGTACTCGTACTCGAACGCTGCCGTTCGAAAGGCCCCGTCATTCGTGATCGACAAGCCGCACATCGACTCGCGCATCTGGGGCTGGATGATGGAGCAGTGGAGCGTGGACGGCCTGCTCAACTGGGGCTTCAATCGCTGGGGCAAGCCGGAGACCGGCAACGGCTGGCGTGACCCGTACCAGAACCCCCTGTCCCTGGCCAAGGGGCACTCGCGCAGCAACGGCGACACCTGCCTCGTGTATCCGGGCTACTACCCCCGCTACGGGCTCGACGACCCCTATGCGGCGCCGGTCTCCTCACTGCGCCTCGAGGCGCTGCGCGACGGGCTCGAGGAGCGCGAGTATCTGCGCCTGGCCAAGGCGAGCGGCAACGAGGGCAAGGCGCTCAGCGAGCGCCTGCTCCGCACGATCACGACCTTCCCGTTCAAGATCCGTCAGGCGAACGTCTTCAACTTCCCGAAGTACACCTCCGAGAACGCCGTATTCGACAGCGCCCGCGAGAAGCTGGCCGTCTTCATCGAGGCGCATCAGCGGTAGCCGGCCGACGAGCCAACGAGCGGCGCACACAGGCCCGGCGCGTCACGCCGGGCCTGTGTGCGCTACACTTGCTCCCCGAGGAGGACGCGTGGAGCAGCTCGTCGCACATCTCACCCAGTGGATCGCCGCCGAGGTCGCCGAGTCCGGCGGCGTCGGCGTTGTCTACGGCCTCTCCGGCGGCATCGACTCGGCCGTCGTCGCGGCGCTGGCCAAGCGGGCGTTCCCACACCACACACTGGGCGTCCTGATGCCGTGTCACAGCGACCCGCTCGACGCCGAGGACGCAGCCGTCGTGGCGCACCACTTCGACGTTCCCGCCACGACCGTCGACCTCGGAGCCGTCTACGACCTCCTGCTCGAGACGCTCGCCGCCTGTAGCAGTGACCTGCCCGAGAGCCGCATCGCGACCGCCAACCTCAAGCCACGGCTGCGCATGACCACGCTGTACGCGTTCGCCAACCAGCTCGACTACCGCGTGCTCGGCACCGGTAACCGCAGCGAACTCGCCGTCGGCTACTTCACCAAGTACGGCGACGGCGGCGCCGACTTTCTGCCGCTGGGCAGCCTCGTCAAGGGCGAGGTGCGCGACCTCGCCCGCCACCTCGGCGTGCCCGAGCGCATCATCGCCAAGCCGCCGTCGGCCGGCCTCTGGGCCGACCAGACCGACGAGACCGAGATGGGCCTCGCCTACGAGGAGCTCGATGCCTACTTGCTGACGCGCGAGGCGTCGCCCGCCGTCAAGGCGAAGGTCGATGCCATGCACGCCGCCAGCGAGCACAAGCGCGCGCTCCCCCGCATCGCCCCCAAGCCCGGCGCCTGAGGAGGCGGCCGCCCGGCCGGGCGGCGCACGCGCCGCCCCCCGTCTGTTAAACTCCTAGGCCGTCTCGCCCGGAGGTACCACGTGTCTGTCGTCGTCCAGAAATACGGTGGGTCGTCCGTCGCCGATGCCACGCGCATCGGCAACGTGGCGCGCCGCATCGTCGCCACGTTCGAGCAGGGCAACAGCGTCTGCGCGGTCGTCAGCGCTCGCGGCGACACCACCGATGAGCTCGTCGAGCTCGCCCGCGAGATCACGCCCGACCCGCCGGAGCGCGAGATGGACATGCTGCTCTCGGCCGGGGAGCGCATCAGCTGCGCCTTGCTGGCCATGGCCATCCACCGGCTCGGGTATGAGGCGGTGAGCCTCACCGGCTCGCAGGCCGGCATCATCACCGACACCGTGCACACCAAGGCGCGCATCCTCGACATCACCCCGGCCCGCGTGCAGGCGGCCATGGACGACGGCAAGATCGTCCTCGTCGCCGGCTTTCAGGGCGTCTCCACCGCCAAGGACGTGACCACGCTCGGCCGCGGCGGCTCCGACACCACCGCCGTCGCCCTGGCCCACGCCCTGAGCGCCGACGTCTGCGAGATCTACACCGACGTCGACGGCGTCTACACCGCCAACCCCAGCCTGGTCGCCAAGGCACGCAAGATCGCGCTCATCTCCTATGACGAGATGCTCGAGATGGCCGCCGCCGGCGCGCAGGTGCTCGCCGTGCGCGCCGTCGAGTACGCGCGCAAGTACGACATCCCGATCCACGTGCGGTCGAGCTTCACCGACTACGACGGCACCTGGGTGAGAGAGGAAGATGAGCACATGGAAAGCCCGATCATCAGAGCCGTCACCTACACCACCGACGAGGCCAGGGTGACCGTGCGCGGCGTACCCGACCAGCCAGGCGTTGCGGCTCAGGTCTTCGCCGCCCTTGCCGCGGCTCATGTGAACGTCGACATGATCATCCAGAACTCCAGCGAAGAGGGCCACACCGACATCTCGTGCACCATCCCGGCCGAAGACAGCGCCGCCGCCGACCGCGCCCTGCGGCAGATCGTCGCAAATCTGGGGGCCAAAGGGTTTTCGAGCAACGAGAGCATCGCCAAGGTGAGCGTGATCGGCGCCGGCATGCGCACCAGCCCCGGCGTCGCGGCGCTGATGTTCAAGACGCTCGCCGACCTGGGCATCAACCTCGACATGAT
>JBBQFA010000214.1:0-4921 GCA_038321515.1 Thermoleophilia bacterium
ATCAGATTGAGCATGGCAGTGGTCGCACACACCGTCGACTCGACGCCGAGCAGGTCGAAGGTCGGCTGGTTGAACGGGTTGTTGACGCGGGCGACGACCTTGGGCACGCCGAACTTCAGTTTGGCGACCTGGGCGATGATGATGTTGTCCTCGTCGTCGCCGGTGACGGCGACGACCATGTCGGCGCGGCCGATGCCGGCCTTCTCGAGAATCCAGATCTCGGTGCCGTCGCCGAAGACCAGCGCTTCTTCTCCCAGCTCCGCCTCAACGAGGTCGAACCGTGTCTTGCGTTGCTCGACCAAAACGATCTCGTGACCGAGCTTGCGCAGCTGCCGCGCCGTGTTGAGCCCGACCTTGCCGCCCCCGATGATGAGCACGAACATCGCTCAGCCCTCCGCGACAGGGAGTTGACAGGATCGGACCGCGTCGAACAACGCGACGCGCACGTCGCGGGTCGGGCACACCGTTTGGATGCCGGCCTGCGCGAAGAGCTCGGCGCGCAGCGGGTCGTACACGCGAGCGACGACGCAGCGGATGCCGTACTTCTTCTGTGCGATCTGGGCGATCACGATATTAGTGTTGTCGCCGTCGGTGCAGGCGACGAACGCGACGGCGTTCGCGATGCCGGCGCGGCGCAACGAGTCCCAGTCGAGAGCACGACCGACGACGAACTCGCCGGGAAAATCGTCGCCCAGCAGGTGAAAGGCCTCTGCGCTCTCATCGATGATCGAGACGTCAAACCCCTGCGTCACCAGGTCTCGCGCCAAACCTGAGCCAACGCGGCCACAGCCGGCGATCACTACGTGCATGGTCCACCTCTCATTGCGTTGCGGACGAGCCGCCGGCCGAGTCGTTGCCGCGGGCGGCATGGTGCGAAGAGGCCGGCGGCGTGGGCTTGGAGTCGTCGCTGAACTCGCCCGACCCTTCCGAAGGATATCCCTTGGGGACTATGTTGAGTAGCACTTCGCAGGGAGCGTGGTCGACGACGTAGTCGGTGGTGCGACCGAAGACGCGGTCGGCGATGCGCCGTTTGCGCATCGTGCCCATGATGATCACGTCGGAGCGCTGGCGCTCAGCCTCCTCGACGATAGCCCGGCCGGCCGAACGGGCGGTGATCACGACCGGCGCGAACTTCACCTTGAACTGCTTGGCGATGAGGGCGGCGGCGGCCAGCGTCCTGTCGGCTCTGGCGCGTTCGACCACGAGCCGTGCGTCGAGGGGCAGGTTGAGCGGCACTTCGATGACGAAGAGACCGTTGATGGCCGACTTCTTCTCCGTGGCCAGCTGGCAGGCGAGCACCATCATCTCGTCGGTGATCCGCGACCCGACGATCGGCACGAGGATCTCGTCGTAGTCGACGTCCGCCTTCATCGTCTCCGGCATCACCACTTTGGCGACCGTGGCGGTGAGCGAGTAGCCCTTTGCCTTGCGATACACCACGTACATGACGAGCCCGATGGCGATCCAGGCGAACGCGATGAGCCGGCTGGTGTCCTGATAGTAGACGATGACGAGCCACACGCCGAACGTGCCGACGGCACCGAAGATGGCGGTGAGCGGCAGCAGCCTGCCACGCACACGGATGTTGAACGGCGTCACCCACGGGCGTTCCATGTCGGGCTCGCGGATGCGCAGCGTGATCAGCGACAGGTGAGCCGCAGTGAACGAGATCATCGAGCCGAACACGTACAGGTCGGCAAGGAGCCCCGTGCTGCCCGGGATGATGAGCAGACAGGCGATTCCTCCGAACACGATGATCGAGACGTACGGAGTCATGCGTCGAGGATGGACGCGGCCGAGGATCGGCGGCAACTGGCGATGCTGACCGAGCGAATAGGTGAGTCGCGAGACCCCGATCAGACCGGCGTTCGTGGCGATCACCAGGATGGTCGCGGCCAGGATACCGACCCAAGGCACGAGGATCGTGCGCAGCCACGCCAGGCTGTCGGGCATGAAGCGCACCATGCCGAGCACCGGGTCCTCCTGGTAGTTGCTGCCGAGCTGGGTGCCGTACAGACGCGCCGTCGGCACCCCGTCGACCGTCGTCACCTCCCCCTCGGGCTTCTGCGCCGGGATGACCATCGTGCCGTCGACTTCCTCTACCGGCACGAACACCGTCACCTTGGGATCGCTCTTCAGCGCCCACGTGCCCTCGGGCTCGCTGGGGACCACCGGCTGCGGCACGGTGAGCTGCGTCGCCGGGTTCACCGGCACGGCGTTGTACTCAACGCGCATCGCCGACAGTCCCGCCAGCGGCATGCCGATGTAGACGGCGAGGACGACGACGATCACGAGGTTGATGGCCCTGGGGACGTCGCGACCCGGGTTGTGCGCCTCTTCGGCCATGTTGGACACCGTCTCGATGCCGGTGTAGGCGACCGTGCCGATGGCGACGCCATACAGGAACTGGCGCCAGGTCGGTGCGATGCCCCAGTGGATCTGCTCGATGAGGATGCGCGGCGCGAGCAGGAGCGCCAGCGCGAGGACCATGATCAGCACCTGCGTGGCGAGGTCGAGCAGGGCGAGGACGATGTTGAGCCGCGCCGCCTCCTTGATGCCGATCACGTTGATACCCACCAGGAAGATCGCCGTGAGGATGCCGCCGATGGCGTTGTAGGGCCAGTTCAGAAGGATCGGCCAGAACACCGACAGATAGTGCGGCACGAAGAGAGCCGAGATGGCGATCGTGGCCGTGTAGACCAGCATCTGGCCCCAACCGATGCCGAAGCTCACGAACTCATTGGAGGCGCGGCGCGCGAAGCTCGCCGCGCCTCCGGCCTCCGGCATCGCTGCCGTTGCTTCGGCGTACGTCCACGCCGTCGCCATGAAGAGCAGGCCGGTGATGACGAAGACGATCGGCGTCGCCCCCATGGCCGAAAGAGCGACGATGCCCAAGGCGTAGTAGATCGACGAGCCCACGTTGCCGTAGGCCGTGCTGAAGAGCGCTGGGACGCCGAGGACCTTCTGGAGGCCCTCACCCTCTCTGAGCTTGCGCCGCGCCATGACTTCTAGTGCCGTCCCCCACCTGTGCGGATCGAGTCTGCCGTCGTCAGATGCCCGACTCCAGTGGCAAAAAGAGCCCAAGCAACCTCGCGCATGTTATCAGGCTCCGACCTTCGAGCGGGAGGGCGGCTACGCGCTCGACGAGCCGTCGGTGCGGTACTCGCGCGGCACCAGGTTGAGCAAGACCTCGCAAGGGGCGTTGTCGAGGACGAAGTCGGAGGTGCGGCCGAACACGAGGTCGCCGATGCGACGCTTGCGCGTCGTGCCGAGGATGATGACCTCGCTGCGGCGCTCGATAGCCTCTTCGACGATCGCGCGCCCCGCCTGGCGCGCGGTCACGATGTGCGGCGTGAACTTCACCTTGAACTGGCTCGCGATCGTGCCCGCCGCCTTGAGGACCTTCGCTGCCTTCTCTCTCTCGTTGACCAGTCGGGCATCGAGCGGCAGATTCAGCGGCACCTCGATCACGTACATCCCATCGATCGACGACTTCTTCTCGGTGGCCAGCTGGCAGGCGAGCACCATCATCTCATCGCTGATGCGTGAGCCGACGATGGGGACCAGGATCTGGTTATAGTCGATGTCGGCTTGCATGCTCTCGGGCACGACGACCTTCTCGACCGTCTTGGTCAGGGAGTAGCCCTTGGCCTTGCGATAGGCGACGTACATGAGCAGGCCGACGCCCATCCAGATGAAGCCGATGAGCCTGCCCATCGGGTGCGTCGCGACGACCACGCACCACACGGTGAACGTGCCCAGGCCGCCGATGACCGCGAGTACCGGCACCGACATCTTGCCGACACGGATGTTGATCGGCGTCCGGAACGGCCGCCGTGTGTCAGGCTCCAGATGGCGCAGCCAGACCACGGAGACATGGGCCACGGTGAACGAGATCATGGCGCCGAACGCGTAGAGGTCGGCGAGCAGCTTGATCGTGTCGCCCGGCAGCATCAGCAGCACGCAGGCGACAGTGCCGAAGGCGATGATGGCCACGTACGGCGTCATGCGCTTGGGGTGGACGCGGCCGAGGATCGGCGGCACCTGCCGGTGCTGACCGAGAGAGTAGGCGAGGCGCGACACGCCGATAAGGCCCGCGTTGGTGGCGATCAGCAGGATGGTCGCGGCGAGGATGCCGACCCAGGGCATGAGGATCTTCTTGAGCCAGCCCAGGTCCGTCGGCAGATAGCGGACGATGCCGACGACCGGGTCCTCCTTGTAGACGCTACCCAGCAGCGAGCCATAGAGCTTCGCGTACTGCTGACCGTCGCGGACGAAGACCTCTTGGCCGGGCTTCTCCGCCACCAGGAACCAGCGCGTGCCGACCTGCTCCGCCGGCACGTAGACGTCGCGCCCCTCGTTGCCGGGCGGCGGCGCGTCCTTGAACACGAAGGGTCCACCCGGCTCAGCTTTGCTCTTGGCCACGACCTCGAGCGTCGCCGTCTTGCCGGTGCGGGCGTCGATGGGCAGCACATTGGGCTTGACCGGCATGGCCGACAGCGCCGTCAGTGAGATCCCGAGGTACACGGCCAGAACGGCGATGAGCACGTAGTTGATGGCCCGAGGCACGTCGCGGTCGGGGTTGGCGGCCTCCTCGGCCATGTTCGAGACGGTCTCGATGCCCGTGTAGGCGATCGTGCCGATGGAGATGCCGTAGATGAGCTGCGACCACGTGGGGGCCGTGCCGAGGTGGATCTGGTCGAGAAGCAGCTTGGGCTGCAGCAGCAAGACCACACCGATGACCATCAGCAGCACCTGCGTGGCGAGGTCGAGCAGCGCGAGGACGATGTTGAGTCGCGCCGCCTCCTTGATCCCGACGACGTTGATCACCACCAGGAAGATGATCGTGACGATGCCACCGATGGAGTTGTACGGCTGCGTCTTGAGGATCGGCCAGAAGACGGCCAGGTAGTTGGGCACG
>JBBQFA010000215.1:0-4917 GCA_038321515.1 Thermoleophilia bacterium
GCGAGGTCGTCGAGCTCGCCCTCGGCGCCCTCGCCGCGATGGAGCATCGCGGCGGCGTCGGCGCCGACGGCGAAGCCTCGGACGGCGCCGGCGTCCTCACCGCGATCCCCTGGCGTGTGCTCGAGCCGTGGCTCGCCAACCAGCGCATCGCCGAGCCGCGGCCGTTCTCGACCGCGGTCGGCATGGTCTTCCTGCCGCGGGAGCAGGGCAAGCGCAACCTCGCCCGGGAGCTGGTGTCCAAGGCGCTGCGCGACGAGGGCCTCATCGTCGTCGGCTGGCGGCTCGTGCCGCTCCGCCCCGAGGCGGTCCCGCCGAGCATCCGCGAGCACCACCCGCACGTGGAGCAGGTCGTCGCCCAGTCGCCGCTGCTCGCCGGCGACGAACTGGAGCGCGCCCTGCTCCTGGCCCGCAGGGCCGTCGGCAGGGCGCTCGCCCGCCAGTCCGTCATCCGCCGCCTCGACGACCTCTATCTCTGTTCGCTCTCCTCGCGGACCATCGTCTACAAAGGCATGGTCACGTCCCAGGTGCTGCCCGAGTTCTATCCGGACCTGCAGGATCCCGCGTTCATCAGCCCGTTCGCGGTACTGCACCGCCGCTTCAGCACCAACACCGCGCCCAAGTGGAGCCTCGCGCAGCCCATGCGCCTGCTCGCTCACAATGGCGAGATCAACACCCTGCTCGGCAACCTTGCCTGGATCGGGGCGCGGGAATCCGACCTTGCGGCTCCGGTGTGGGGCGCCCGCATCGCCGAGCTGCTGCCGCCGGTGCACGCTGACAGCAGCGACTCCGGCGCACTCGACAAGCTCGTCGAGCTGCTCGTGCGCAGCGGCCGCAGCCCGCTGGAGGCGCTCATGCTGACGCTGCCGGAGGCCTACGAGCAAGACGCGGCTGCCGCCCGCGCCGCCGCCGCCGGCCCTGTTACCGGCCTCGCTGCCGGCACCACTGGCGGCACCACTCCCGGCACCACTCCCGGCACCACTCCCGGCACCACTCCCGGCACCACTCCCGGCACCACCACTGGTGCTTTCGCTCGCGGCACCAATGCCGGCACCGCCACCGACACCGCGGTCGACCCTCGCGTCGTCGACTTCTACGACTACTACAGCGCCGTGCAGGAGGCCTGGGACGGCCCGGCGCTGGTCGCCTTCGCGGATGGGCTCTACGCCGGCGCCTGCGTCGACCGCAACGGCCTGCGCCCGGCGCGCTACGCGCTCACTCGCTCCGGCCTGCTCGCGCTCGCCTCGGAGGCCGGTGCGTTCGCACTGCCGGATGCGGACATCGTCGAGAAGGGCCGGCTCGGCCCAGGGCAGATGATCGCCGTCGACCTCGAGGCGGGGCGGTTGCTGCGCGACGGCGATGTCAAGAGCTCCGTCGCGTCCCGCCACCCGTACGGCGCCTGGCTGCGCGAGCACCGCCGGGCCCTGGCGCCGCAGCCGTTCGACGTGGCGGCGCGAGGCGGTGCGGAGTCGCCGCCGCCGGACTCCTCCGACCTGCTCCGCCGTCAGACCGCGGCCGGCTTCACCGCCGAGGATGTGGACCTCATCGTTCGGCCCATGGCGCTGCGGGCAAAGGAGCCGCGCTTCTCGATGGGCAACGATGCGCCATTGCCGATCCTTTCGAGCAAGCCACACCCGCTCTACGACTACTTCACGGAGCGCTTCGCCCAGGTGACCAACCCGGCCATCGACCCGCTGCGCGAGCGGCTCGTCATGTCACTCGCGATCAAGCTGGGGCGGCGCGGCAATCTGCTGGTCGCCGCGCCTGAGCACGCCCGGCAGGTGGAGCTGCCGTCGCCGATCCTGAACGAGGCCGAGATGGAGGCGCTGCCAGACCTCGGCCTGCGAACCGCTCACGTGTCCACGGTCTACGACGTCGCCGGCGGCCCCTGGGGTCTGCACGAGGCGGTCGAGCGGGTCTGCCGCGAGGCTGCTGCGGCGGTGCGGGAAGGCGCCGAGATCGTGGTGCTCAGCGACCGGCTCGCGGAGGTGAGCGCCGGCGTCAGCCACGTGCCGGCGCTGCTTGCCGTCGGAGCCGTGCACCACGATCTGATCCGGCGCGGCCTGCGCAGCCGCACCGCGCTGGTCGCCCAGACTGCGCAGTGCTGGAGTGTGCATCACTACGCCTGCCTGATCGGCTACGGCGCCTCGGCCGTGCATCCGTACCTGGCCTTTGCGACGGTCCGCGACCTGTGGGAGCGGCGCCGGCTGACCGCGGAGCCCGGGGCATCCGGGCCGGCCGCCGCCGCCGGCGTATCCGCCGCCGCCGGCGCACCCGACGCCGCGACCGCCGGTCCCGCCACGCTCGAGGAGGCTCTGCGCCACTACCGCGTCTCGGCCGAAGGCGGGCTGCTCAAGATCATGTCCAAGATGGGTATCTCGCTGCTGGCGAGCTACCAGGGCGCCCAGCTCTTCGAGTGTGTCGGGCTCGGCCCCGACCTCATCGGTCTGGGCTTCAGCGGCACGCCGTCGCGCATCGGCGGTCTCAGCGTCGAAGAACTGGCCCAGGAGACGGTCTGGATCCACCAACAGGCCTTCCCTGAGCTCACGCCGGAGAAGCTGCAGGACTACGGCTTTGTGCGCTACCGGCCGCGCGGCGAGTACCACCTGAACAACCCGGAGGCGGCCAAGACCCTGCGGCGGGCCTGCGTCGAGGGGCTGCCGGACCTCTACCGGAGCTACAGCGACCACCTGGCGGCGCGGCCGCCGACGGTGCTCCGCGACCTGCTGCGCCTCTGCTCCGACCGGGAGCCGGCGCCGGCGGACGAAGTGGAGCCGGCTGCTTCGATCCTGCCGCGCTTCTGCACCGGCGGCATGTCGCTGGGCGCGCTCTCGCGCGAGGCGCACGAGACGATCGCCGTGGCGATGGCGCGCATCGGCGGCAGGGCGAACTCGGGTGAGGGCGGGGAGGACCCGGCGAGAGAAGCGGTGATCGACGACGTCGGCGAAGCCGTTGAGGGCGCTGGAGTGTCGGCCCGGTTCCCACACCTCGGGGGGCTGCGAAACGGCGATCGAGCCGCCTCGCAGATCCGCCAGGTCGCGTCGGGGCGCTTCGGTGTGACGCCCGCGTACCTGGCCGGCGCGGAGCAGATCGAGATCAAGATCGCCCAGGGCGCCAAGCCGGGCGAGGGCGGCGAGCTGCCCGGCGACAAGGTGACCGCGTACATCGCCGGGCTGCGCCGCGCCGCTCCCGGCGTCACGCTTATCTCGCCGCCGCCACATCACGACATCTACTCCATCGAGGACCTGGCGCAGCTGATCTACGACCTGCGCCAGGTCAACCCGCGTGCCGGCATCTCCGTGAAGCTGGTGGCCGGCACGGGCATCGGCACGATCGCCGCCGGGGTGGCCAAGGCCGGCGCCGACGTGATCCACGTGTCGGGTCACGGCGGCGGCACGGCGGCGGCCTCGCTGAACTCGATCAAGCATGCCGGCATCCCATGGGAGCTGGGTCTGGCGGAGGTGCATCAGGCGCTGGTGGAGGCCGGATTCCGGGAGCGCGTCCGGTTGCGCGTGGACGGCGACCTGCGCACCGGTCACGACGTGCTGGTCGCGGCGGCGCTCGGCGCCGACGAGTTCGCCTTCGGCACCGCGGTGCTGCTGGCCGAGGGCTGCGTGATGGCGCGGGTCTGCCACCAGAACCGCTGCCCGGTCGGCATCGCGACGCAGAACGAGGAGCTGCGGAAGAGGTTCGCGGGCAAGCCCGAGCACATCGTCAACTACTTCACTTTCGTCGCCGAAGAGGTGCGCGCACTGCTCGCCGGCCTCGGTCTGCGCTCGCTCGCCGAGATGGTGGGCCGCGCCGACCTGCTGCAGCTCGCGGACGCGGGCTCGCCCAAGACCGAGGGCCTCGACGCCGGGTGGTTCGAGGGGCCGGGCCGGGCCGCCGCACAGCGGCGGCCGCTGCCGGCTACTGCGGTCAGGCGCGCGCTCGCCGAGCCGGACGCCACCGCCGGGACCATTGGTGCGATCGCTGAAGCCTCCGGGTTCTCCGCTGCGTCATCCGCGTCTACGGAGACGCTCGACGATCGGCTTCTGCGCGACCCTGAGGTGGCCGCCGCGATCGCCGCGCAAGGGAGCGTGACGAGGCGCGCTCACGTGACGACGCGCGACCGCGCCGTGGGCGCGCGTCTCGGCGGCGCGATCGCCGCCGTGCATGGGGACCACGGCTTCGGCGGTGAGATCCGGCTGGAGCTGGACGGCTCCGCCGGACAGAGCCTCGGCGCCTTTCTACTCGACGGCGTCGTCATCGACGTGTGCGGCGAGGCCAACGACTACGTCAGCAAGGGGATGGCCGGCGGCGAGATCGCCCTGCGGGCGCCCGAGCCTCGCCTCGGCGGCCCCGGCAATGTCATCGCCGGCAACACCTGTCTCTATGGCGCCACCGGTGGCCGCCTGTTCGCCGCCGGGCGGGTCGGCGAGCGCTTCGCAGTGCGCAACTCGGCCGCGCTCGCCGTGGTCGAGGGCGCCGGCGACCACTGCTGCGAGTACATGACCGGCGGGGTCGTCGTGGTGCTGGGCTCCATCGGCCGCAACGCCTGCGCGGGCATGACCGGCGGCATCGCGTACTTTCTCTGCGACCAGACCCCTGCGTGGCTGGACGAGCACGACACCGTGGTCGATGCCGGCATGCCTGCGGCGGCCGGCCTCGAGTTGTGTGAGCTCCTCCGGACGCACGCCGACCGCACGGGGAGCCTCTTCGCAGCCGAGTTGCTGGCCGATCCGGCGGGATCCCTCAGCCGCTTTGTGCGCGTTCGCGCCGGCGCACTCGAGGCTGCCGCGTCGTCGCTCGCGCCGGACGAATCGCCCGCGAGCGTGGCCTGAGCGTAACGCAGGCTCAACATGGCTCATTGCGCACGCTCAAGCGAGGTAGTATGCTGCCCGCGATATCAGGGGGGCGGGCAAGGGGCCCGCAATCAAG
>JBBQFA010000216.1:0-4916 GCA_038321515.1 Thermoleophilia bacterium
CTCTCCCAGCAGATCTCCACCGAGCTGGATGCGACCAAGCGCGCCGATCTCTACAAGCAGGCGCAGACCATGCTCCAGGACCAGGCGCCGATGATGAACTTCCTCGTCAACACCGCGGTCGCCGGTCAGAGCGCCGACGTCGATGGCGTGTTCCTGGCGCCAGACTGGGCCCAGTCTCTGTTCCGGGACGCGCACTACACGCAGTGACCACAATCTGAGACCATCGCCGGTCCGCCTGACGGCGGGCGGCGAGCAGGGGAGAGGGGGCCGCGAGCGGCCCCCTCTCCCGCCGCCTCACCAGCAGAGTGCCGGCCCGGCGACCACGCCGGCTGACAGTTCCCGATGACGCAGCGAGCCTACGGACCCCAAGGACGGAGCCTTGGTCGAACCCAACATCACGGACGAGTCCTTTGACACGGCCATCATGGACGAGACGATGGCCAAGGAGCTGCTGGGCCCGGATGGCGGGCGACCGCGGCCCAGACAGTGGCGGCTCTACTGGCGCCGCCTGAAGAAACGGCCGGCGGCGCTGATCGGCACGATCGTCTTCTGCGTCTTCCTCTTCCTCGCCGTGTTCGGCCCGTGGGTGGCTCCGTACGACTACCAGGCGCAGGACGCCAAGGCCCGGCTCGCGACGCCGTCACTGAGCCACCCGTTCGGCGCCGACCAGTTCGGTCGCGACATCCTCAGCCGCATCATCGTCGGCACGCGCAACATCTTCCTCCTCGGCGGCTTCGGCACGCTGATCGCGGTCGTCATCGGCACGGCCATCGGCCTGGCGTCAGGCTACATCGGCGGCACTGGGGACGAGGTCGTGATGCGCTTACTCGACGTACTGCTCTCGTTCCCCTCCCTGTTGCTGGCCATGGTGCTCCTCGCGAGCGTCGGGCCGTCCAACCTCAACATCATCCTTGTGGTCGCGGTCCTCTACATCCCGATGGTCGCGCGGGTGGTCCGCAGCATGGTGCTCGACCTCAAGAACAAGGAGTTCGTCGAGGCCGCCCGCGTGCGCGGCGAGAAGACGAGCTACATCCTCTTCCGCGAGATCCTGCCCAACTCGCTGCCGCCGCTGCTCGTCGAGGCCTCGATGCGCTTCTCCTACTCGATCTTCCTGGTCGCCTCGCTCGGCTATCTGGGCCTCGGCGTTCAGCCGCCGTCGCCGGACTGGGGCCTGCAGATCAACGAGGCGCGCAACTTCTTCCAGATCGCGCCGTGGGTCCTGCTCTTCCCGGCCGGTACGATCGCCGTGCTCGTGATCGCGACCAGTCTGATGTCCGACGGGCTGCGCCAGGTCATGCTGCCCGGCGGCGGGAGGAACTGATGCGCCCCGTCTTCGAGATCGAGGGCCTGCACATCGACTACACGACCGAGCACGGCGTGCTGCACGCGGTGCGAGACGTTTCGCTCGCCATCCACGAGCACGAGAGCTTCGGCCTGGTCGGCGAGTCCGGCTCGGGCAAGTCGACCCTCGCGATGGGCTCGATCCGGTACCTGGCCTCCAACGGCAAGGTCATCGACGGCAGCGTGCGCCTGAACGGTGTCGAGCTGCTCGGCCTGCCCGCCCGTGATCTGCGCGACCTGTGGGGGTCGCGCATCGGCGTTGTCTACCAGAGCCCGCTGAGCGCCCTGAATCCGTCGATCGTCATCGGCAAGCAGCTGGCCGAGGTCGCGCGTCAGCATCTCGGCATGGACGCGAGCGCCGCCAAGGCTCGCGTCGTGGAGATGCTCACCAAGGTCGCCATGCCCGACCCCGAAGCAGTGCTGAAGCGCTACCCGCACCAGCTCTCCGGCGGCATGCTGCAGCGCTGCGTCATCGCCATGGCGCTGATGACCGACCCCTCGCTGCTCATCATGGACGAACCGACGACGGCCCTCGACGTGACGACCCAGGCCGTCGTCCTCGACCTCGTCGCCGAGCTCAAGCGCGAGTTCGACTCGGCGATCCTCTACATCACCCACGACCTCGGCGTGATCACCAAGATCTGCGACCGGGTCGGCGTGATGTACGCGGGCGAGTTCATGGAGCAGGCCGCGCTGTACGAGCTGTTCAAGCGCCCGCTGCACCCCTACACGCTCGACCTCCTCGGTTGTGTGCCGCACTTCGACCCCACGCCCGAGAAGCGCTCGCTGGTCACCATCCCGGGCGCCATCCCTCGCGTGGATGAGCTGCCACCGGGCTGCATCTTCGCGCCGCGCTGCAAGTTCGTCGAGGACGCCTGCCAAGTGGCACGGCCGCCGCTGGACCACGTCGCGTCCGACCACCTCTCCGCGTGTCTGCGCTGGCGCATCGTCCCTCCGCCGGCCGAGTACCTGCGCGAAGCCACGGAGGCCGTGCGCGTCGCCCAGACCGAGGGCACGCGGCCCGACGTGCTCGTCGCGGCCGAGGGCGCCCAGGTCCACTTCAAGGCGCCCAAGGGCGTCATCCGCGCCGTCGACGGCATGGACCTCGAGGTCCTGGTCGGGCAGACGCTGGGCGTGGTCGGCGAGAGCGGCAGCGGCAAGACGACGGTGGCGCGGGCCATCATTGGCCTCACGCCGGCCACCGGGGGCGCGATCACGCTGCACGGGAAGGTACTGCCACGGTCCACCGGTAAGCGGCCGCGGGCCATGCTCAAAGAGATCCAGATGGTGTTCCAGAATCCGGACGCGTCGCTCAACCCCACGCGCACCGTCGGGGACGCCATCATGCGGCCGCTCTCGCTGCTCGGCGATCTCAATCGCCAGCAGGCGAAGCAGCGAGCCAAAGAGCTGCTGCAGTCGGTGAGCCTCCCAGTCAGCTACTTCGAGCGGCTGCCGCACGAGCTGAGCGGCGGCGAGAAGCAGCGCGTGGCCATCGCGCGCGCCTTCGCCGCCGAACCCGAGCTGATCCTGTGCGACGAGCCGATCAGCTCACTCGACGTCTCAGTGCAGGGCTCGCTCATGAACCTGCTCATGCAGCTCCAGGTCGAGAAGCAGACGTCCTATGTGTTCATCTCGCACGACCTCTCCGCCGTGCAGCATCTCTCCGACGCCATCGCTGTCGTCTACCTCGGCCACGTCATGGAGATCGGCGACGCCACGCGCGTGCTGACGCCGCCGTTCCATCCCTACACGGAGGCGCTGCTCTCGGCCATCCCGCTGGCCGACCCAGACGTGAAGCAGAAGCCGATCCGTCTCGGCGGCTCGGTGCCGAGCGCGATGGACGTGCCCTCCGGCTGCCGCTTCTACCCGCGCTGCCCGCGCTCTCTCGGCGACCTCTGCGTCGAGCAGGAGCCGCCGTGGCGCGAAGGCGAGGGCGACCACCGCATCTACTGTCACATCCCGCTGGACGAGCTTGCGCAGGTGCAGGCCGAGACGCTCGTGCTGGCCGACCAGGATGGGGGCGCCTGATGGGCAAGTTCATTCTCAGGCGCCTCGGCTTTATGGTGCTGACCGTGATCCTGGCGTCGATCATCATCTTCTGGGCGACGACAATTCTCCCGGGCGACGTGGCCAGTCAGATACTCGGGCGCTTCGCGACCGACAAAGCCAAGACGGAGCTGCGTCACGAGCTCGGCCTCGACCGGCCCGTGCCGGTGCAGTATGCGACGTGGCTCGGCAAGTACGTGCGCGGCGACTGGGGTACCTCGCCGAGCATGGACACGGTCGTCCGGCCGGTGGTGTTCGAGCGGCTGCGCAACAGCGCCATGCTGGCTCTCGTCGCCTTCGCGATGTACGTGCCGCTCGGGATCTTCCTCGGGTTACTAGCGGCGTTACGAAAGAACACCTGGGCGGATAACCTCATCTCGATCGGCTCGTTGGCCTTCATCGGACTGCCGGAGTTCGTCAGCGGCTTGATCCTCATCGCCATCTTCGCCATCGAGCTGCAGTGGCTACCGTCTCAATCGGCCATCGATCCGCACTCGACGTTCGTGCAGGCGTTCCCCTATCTGATCCTGCCGGCCATCACCGTCGCCCTCACCAGCCTCGCGTACGTGGTGCGGATGACGCGCTCGAGTACCGTGGATGTGCTGCAGATGGACTACGTGCGCACCGCCAACCTCAAGGGCCTGCCACCCCGCCGGGTGCTGCTCACACACGTCCTGCGCAACTCACTGCTGCCGACCATAACCGTCGTCGCGATCGGCATCGGGTGGCTCATCGGCGGCCTGATCGTCACCGAGTCGGTCTACGACTATCCGGGCATCGGCCGGCTGCTGCTCTTCGCCATCCAGCGGCGCGACCTCGTGCTCATCCAGGCGACGGCGCTGCTGATCGTGATCATCTACGTGGTCGCCAACCTGCTCGCGGACATCCTGTACGCGGTGCTCAACCCGCGCATTCGCTACAACTGACGCGGGCGCTGTACGCCTGACGGGGGCAGACGCTCAAGCGCGCCGGTCGCGTGCGGCCTCGACGAGGCGGTCCAGCTCGCGCAGCGCGTCCGGCTCGGGCGCGTACGCGCGCTCGCCCGAGCGCAGGTCCTTGGTCTTCTGCGCCGCCCGGTCCAGCAGCGAGCTGCTGCCGGCGGTCGCCCAGGCGTCGTACTGGTCCTGGGAGATCAGCTCCGGCATCAGGTAGTCGCGCACATGCCGACGCGTGTACTTGCGCGAGAGGTGCGTGCCTCCAGGCCCTACCTCGGCGATCTCCGCCGCGGCCAGGGCCGTCTCGTCGATCGTGACGCCCTCGAGGTACGCCTTCACCCAGCCGACCAGCTCGTCCATGACGACGACCGACTCGTACGACGAGGCGGTGCCCGAGGCGACGTAGCCGAGGTCGTGCAGCAGGGTGACGCCGGAGAGCGCGGCCGTGAGCAGCGTCATGCCGGCCTCGAGCGCCCACTGCTCGTCGAGCATGAGCGAGTCGGCGCAGCCGCCGTAGCCGAAGGTCGGCAGGCCGTACCAGGCGGCGAGGTCCGCGGAGGCCTGCTGCGCCGCCATCGACTCCGGGGCGCAGTA
>JBBQFA010000217.1:0-4872 GCA_038321515.1 Thermoleophilia bacterium
CGGTCGTCGTGACAGGGGCGCAGCGGATCCGCCGCCGCGCTTCTCCCTCTATCTACCCATTCGCGGCCGGGGGAGTGCATGGCGGCGCGTCGAAGGGAACACCGAGGGAGCGAGACGCCGATCGGAGCCACCCCATGAGCAGAGCATTCGTCAAAGAGCCGGACGAGGGCGCGCCCGCCGAGGGCCTGCCCGAGCGGCAGATCAGCGACCACCCCAACTACGTCACCCCCGCCGGCCTGCAACAGCTGCGGGACAGGGAGAGCGAGCTCGAGACACGCCGGCCGCCCCTGCTCGGCAACGAAGACGGCTTGGCGCGTGAGCAGCTCGCCTACATCGACCGCGACCTGCGCTACTACGCGGCGCGGCTCGCGAGCGCCATCCCGGTCGACATGCGCCGTCAGCCGCGACGCAAGGTGGCGTTCGGGGCCGCCGTCACCGTGAGCCAGGATGGCGGCTCCAAGCGGACGTTCGCGATCGTCGGCGAGGACGAGGCCGACCTCAAGGCCGGCAAGATCAGCTACGTCTCGCCGCTCGCCGAGGCATTGCTCGAGGCGCGCGTCGGGGCGACGGTGCTCTGGCGCCGGCCGGCGGGCAACATCGACCTGACCGTCGAGAGCATCGCGTACCCGGACGAGTCAGAGTAGACGACGGCGGCGGCGGCGCGGCCGCCGTCCGCGATTCACACCATCTTCGTCTTCCTTAATACCCCTTTGCCCAAGGTGAGTTGAACCTTGGCACGTGGCTCTCTAGGGTCTTTAGTGCGTGCTCGAACACTGATTACGACAACGCGCATCGCGCCATCGCTTTGCACCCAACGACAGGAGAGCTTGTGACCAAGGTCCGGCCCAGAACCATCACCTCGATCGTCGCCGTTGTCGCGGCCGCCGTTCTGCTCGCGGTCACGACGGCAGGCTCCGCCCAGGCGACCCCCGACAAGACGACGGTCTGCACGGCGTGCCACAGCGGCTCGCCGGTCGGTAGCGTGACCGCCGTGCCGAGCACCGCCACGCTCGCCCCCGGCGCCGCCTATTCGGTGAACGTAGGCGTGGGCCTCGGCTCGTCCGGCAAGACCGGCTACCACGTAGCCAACTCCGATGCGGGTGGCGCCACCGGCACGTGGACCAGCGTGTTCGGTGGTGGCCCTAGCGCCGGGACGCAGACAACGTGGGCACCCTCGATGACGGCGCCGGCGGCACCGGGCACTTACTACTACAAGGTCTTCGGGGTCAAGGGCTACCCCGGCCAGGCCTCGTTCGCGACCTACAGCATCACCGTGGCGGCTGCGCCGACCCCTACGCCGACGCCGACGGTAACGCCGACGCCGACTGCCACGCCTACGCCGACGGCCACACCGACACCGACGGCCACACCGACACCGACGCCCACTCCGAGCGCCGACACCGTCAAGCCGACCGTCCGGACGCCGTCGAAGGCCTCCGTCGCCAAGGGCAAGAAGGCGACCCTGAAGTACCAGGTCAGCGACGCGACGCCGAGCGATACGGCCCGTGCCGTGATCAAGATCAAGAACAAGGCGGGCAGGGTCGTCAAGACCCTCAGGCTCGGCGCCGTACCCGCGAACACGCCTCAGAAGACCGCGTTCAGGTGCAGACTGCCCAAGGGCAAGTACAAGTTCTACGTGACGGCGACCGACGCGTCCGGCAACCGGTCGAGCAACACCGCCTCCAACAGGCTCATCGTGAGGTGAGACTCGCGGCAGCGAGACCAGTGTGAAGCGACGGGGCCGGCTGACGCCGGCCCCGTCGTCGTACCAGGAGCCGACTCAGGCGCTCTTCTTCTCGCGCACGATGACCTCGACCTCGCAGCCAAGCACCTGGAGTAGGAGGAGCATCTTGTCGACCGACTTGCGGTAGTTGGTCGTGTCGAGCAGCCGGTAGAACTGCGCCGGCGAGGTGCCGAGGCGGCGGATGATCTCTCGCTTGGAGAGCGGGCTGGCCTCGAGGCGGTCGAGTGCCTCGCAGGTCAGGTTGTACAGGAGCAGGTCGCGCATGTAGCCCGGCTCCTCGTTGTAGTCGAGCGCCTGCTCGATGTGCACGCAGCCCTCGGCGCCGGAGGCGAGGACGTACGTGAAGCCCTCTCGGCCGAGCTCTGGGTCGATGTATAGCTCGGCAATGGGGTCGGTCGGAGTCGGAGGCGGCTCGGCCTTGCTGTAGGGGAACGGCCACGTCCCGCGTCGAGACGTGATCTCGAAGACCCGCTTGCGATTGTTCGCCCTCACGGAGGTGATCTTCACAGTCGTCCCTCTTCCTCGAACTGGCGGATGACCGCCACCAGCTTGCCGCTGGCCGGACCCTGCATGGGCCCGCGGCGCTCCAGGTCCCATTTGAGGATCTCCCTGCCATCCCGGAGCACGTGGACGTGGCGTGGGGAGTGGTCACCCACCCACGTCAAGAAGACGTAGCCTCCCCGGCGGATCCTGGTCACGGTAGATGCTACCTCCAGAGGTAACGTTTGGCAAGGGCGGGATGCTCTGGAGGCAGTGTGGTCTACCGGTGGGCGCGCGGCGAGACGCTGGGATCGCCGAGAGGCTACCGATCGGGCAGGCGCGCGGGTGACGTCGAGAGCGGCTGCGGGCCGCGCAAAGCATGGCGGAGCGACATTGGAGCCGAACCCACCCAGGACGGGAGCACCGCCCGCCGGCGACGCCTGCGTGGGACTGCGGGGACTGGCCTGCTCCCACCGTCGCCGTCGCGCTTGTGCCACGCGCCGTCCCGGCAGATAGTGGGGCCACTGGCGCAATCGAAGGGAGTTGGGCCATGTCAGGGCAAGCAGCCCAAGCGTTCATCGAGAAGATGAAGACGGACGAGGCGTTCCGCGCCAGGGTCATGGCGGTCGAGGAGATCGCGGCACTGGGGACCAAGCTGGAGGATGCCGAGTTAGGACCGGTCACAGGAGGCGATGAAGCGCCCGGCATCGTTGGCGGCAATCTGAAGCCATGGTGTAGCCCTTGATCCCTTGGCCGCAAGGTCGTGCCGCTTCCGGCCCAACTGGGGCACTGGCTACGACACGGGCCGGTGGGCGCGCGGCGTCTGTCTGTCGTAGCGGTCGCCAATTACCGATAATGGCGATGCGGGCAATGAGGTGGGGGGCGACGTAGTGCGGACCGCCCATGACGCTCGCGTCATGTGGCATCCGGCGCTCCACTGAGCCCGGCCATCAGAAGCTCGCGCCGGCGACCTGGGAGTAGCCTTGGATCAGAGTCAGCTGAACTGGATCGCCAACTACATCTGGGGCATCGCGGACGACGTGCTGCGCGATCTCTACGTGCGCGGCAAGTACCGCGACGTGATCCTGCCCATGACGGTCCTGCGACGGCTGGACTCGGTGCTGGAGCCCACCAAACAGGCGGTGCTCGACATGAAGGCGTCGCTCGATGCGGCGGGGATCGTGCACCAGGACCAGGCGCTTCGGCAAGCATCCGGCCAGGCCTTCTACAACACCTCGAAGTTCACCTTGAAGGACCTCCGGGCCCGCTCCAAACAGCAGACGCTGAAGGCAGACTTCGTAGCGTACCTCGACGGCTTCTCACCCAACGTCCAGGACATCCTGGAGAAGTTCGAGTTCCGCAACCAGATCCCCAGGCTCTCCAAGGCGGATGCCCTGGGCACGCTCATCGAGAGGCTCGTCTCCCCGGAGATCAACCTGAGCCCCAATCCGGTGCTGAACGGGGACGGCTCGGTCAAGCAGCCCGGCCTCGACAATCACGGGATGGGCACCATCTTCGAGGAGCTTGTGCGGCGCTTCAACGAGGAGAACAACGAGGAGGCCGGGGAGCACTGGACGCCGCGTGACGCCGTGAAGCTCATGGCGCGGCTCGTCTTCTTGCCCATCGCCGAGCAGATCGAGTCGGGCACCTACCTGCTGTACGACGGTGCGTGCGGCACGGGTGGCATGCTGACCGTCGCCGAGGAGGCGTTCCAGCAGTTGGCCGAGGAACATGGCAAGCAAGTGGCCACCCACCTCTACGGCCAGGAGATCAACTCCGAGACCTACGCCATCGCCAAGGCGGATCTGCTGCTCAAGGGCGAGGGCGAGGCGGCGGACAACATCGTCGGCGGGCCGGAGTACTCGACGCTCTCCAACGACGCCTTCCCGGCGCGTGAGTTCGACTTCATGATCTCCAACCCGCCCTACGGCAAGAGCTGGAAGAGCGACCTCGAACGCATGGGGGGCAAGAGCGGGATCAAGGACCCGCGTTTCATCATCGAGCACGCGGGCGACCCCGAGTACTCACTCCTGACTCGCTCCAGCGACGGCCAGATGCTCTTTCTGGCCAACATGCTGAGCAAGATGAAGCATTCGACCAAGCTGGGCAGCCGCATCGCCGAGGTTCACAACGGCTCCTCGCTGTTCACCGGGGATGCAAGCCAGGGCGAGAGCAACATCCGCCGCTGGATCATCGAGAACGACTGGCTCGAGGCCATCGTCGCCCTCCCGCTGAACATGTTCTACAACACGGGTATCGCGACATACGTCTGGGTGCTCAGCAACCGCAAGCCCGAGCATCGCAAGGGCAGAGTGCAGCTGATCGACGCGACGCGGTGGTTCAGACCGCTGCGCAAGAACCTCGGCAAGAAGAACTGCGAGCTGTCCGACGAGGACATCCAGCGCGTCTGCGACACCTTCCTCGCCTTCGAAGAGACCGAGGAGTCGAAGATCGTCCCCAACGCTGCCTTCGGCTACTGGAAGGTCGCGGTGGATCGTCCGCTCCGGCTGAAGGGCGCGGACGCGGGCCGCGCCTACAGCCCCAAGGAGATCAAGGCTCTCAAGCAAAGCGCCGAGCGCGACGATGCTGCCCCCCCGATCATCAGGAAGATCCACCGGCCGGGCAGGGTGGAGCCCGACCCGCTCCAC
>JBBQFA010000218.1:0-4860 GCA_038321515.1 Thermoleophilia bacterium
GGGCGGGGCGCCCCCCGGGCGCGCCGGCCGGGGGGCCGGCGTGGGCCGCGGCGGGGGCGGGGGGGCCGGCCGGCGGGGCCGCCCGGCTCGCCGCCCCCGTCTCACCGCCGGCCGCGGCGAGCCGGTCGCAGTAGGCCTCAACGCCGGCAGGGCCCTCGAGGTCGGCGATCTCAGGTGCGAGGTCGGCGAGGATCCCCACGTCTTCGTCGCGTTCCTCGCCGTAGCGTGCGTTGGGCGCCACTTCGCCGTAGCCGACGACGCCGCCGGCGCGTAGCTCCACCACCAGATTGGCGAACTGGCTGTGCGTCCAGCGCGAGATGCCGAACGGCGCCTTGGTGTGCAGGTCTATGGGCCGCGCGAGCGCGTGAGCCATGTGTCTCATCCTCCTTCGCTGATGGTGAACACGCCTTCGCAGGGAGCGAACGCCGTGCGGCCGTCGGCGGCGTGCGCGATCACGTACCACGCATACGCGTGCCCGCCGCGCAGTCGCGCCGCGGGGATCGCGCAGGTGCACGCGGTGGCGGCCGGTCCCTCGAGCCGCACCTCGAAGACCGGCACAAGGCCGTCCGTCAGGCACCCGTCCTCGATCACGGTGACGCTCGCCGCGACCTGTGAGAGCCTCGGCTCGCGGATGCGCCAGCGCAGCTCAACAGCCTCGCCCGCGGCCAGCGTGACGCCCTGGTCCGGCCACAGGCCCTCGGGCCGGACCGGGTCGTATCCGAGCAGTGGGCTGTCGGCGGCCGGGCGGTAGAGGAACGGCGCCAGCGCCGTACCTGAGAAGCCGCCCGGCCCGCGCGCGTAGACGGCGACAGCGAAGCGGCTGTCCGCGTGCAGCAAGCCTGAGGGCACCGTGAACGCCGTGCGCGGATCGTCGAAGTCGCGCCGCAGAAGACGCTCCTTCCAGACGTCCCACGTCTCTTCCCAGAGCTCGATGCGACAGCCGTCCACGTCGCCAACGCCATCGGGGTCGGCGCCGGGGTACGCCCACTCGACGGTCACCGGCTCGTCGCGAACGACCCAGTGGGGAGCCCGGACGAGGCGCGGCGCCGGCGGGCGCGGCGCGCCCGGCGCCGCCTCGCCGCGCTCCATCAGGGCCTCGTAGAGGTCGTCGGGCACCGGCGCAGCGTCGGGCACGTAGTAGTCGAGGTGCCGCGTCAGCCGGTTGTCGTAGATCTCGCGACCGGCGGAGTCACGCGGCAGCCGCCGGCGGCAGTAGAACGGCAGATCGGAGAGGCCGGCAGCGCGGCGCAGCGCGACCAGGTCGCGGCCCACCGCCCCGCCGCCGGCCGCGCCCTCTGTCGTGCGACCCGCCAGCAGCCGCTCGTGCACGGCCCGGTTGTAGAAGCGCTCGCGGTCGTCCCAGAGACGCAAATACGCCCCGCCGTCGTGTCGGAGCCGGTCCGTCGCCTCGGTCGCACGCATGAACCGCGTGTAGACGGCTCGGTGGGCGACCAGCGTCCAGTCGCAGCCGCGCCGCTCGAACAGCGGTATCAGACCGCGCGGCGACGAGTCGTAGACGAGGTCGACCCCACCCGCGCGGCCGCAGTAGAAGACGGTGTGGAACTCGCCATCCAGGCGGGCGTGCGTCGTGAGCAGGTCGCCGGGGACGAGATCGCCGCGGCTTTCGATGGGCGCCCAGTTCACCTCCGCCCCGTCGCCGGCCTCGCCAAGCTCTTCGTTCACCTCGTATCCGTCGTCCAGCGCGTCGAAGACCCGGCGCACCAGGCCCCAGCAGTCGAAGCAGTCGTCGAAGTTGTACGGCCGCGCCTGCGGGCCGAACCGCTCCAAGGCCCGGAGCAGGTCGATTGCCGAGAGTGGGTGCTTGCGCATGGTCCATGCTTACCAGCCCGGCAAACGCGAGTCAAAACACGCGCCACCCCGTCATGTCGCAAGTTCCGGAGCGTGGGGATAGACTGGCTCGACATGGGGGTTGACGCCGATACGCTGCTCCGCCTGACGGACCTCACCGTGGACTTCGCCTCCCACGAGGGCATCGTGCACGCCGTCAACCGGGTGAGCTTCGAGCTCGCGCCGGGCGAGCTCGTCGGCCTCGTCGGCGAGAGCGGCTGCGGCAAGAGCGTCACGGCGAACGCCATCATCGGCCTCACCAGCATGATCACCAACGCTACCGTGAGCGGCCGTATCGACTTCAACGGCAAGGACCTGCTGACGATGCCACCGGCCGATTTGCGCGCCATCCGCGGCCGCGACATCAGTATGATCTTCCAGGATCCGGTCACCAGCCTGAACCCCGTGCTCTCGATCGAGCGCCTCATGACCGAGGGCCTCGAACTGCACCTGGACATGAGCCACTCGCAGGCCGTGAGGCGCTCCATCGAGCTGCTCGGCGAGGTCGGCATCCCCCAGGCGGCGAACCGCATCAAAGACTACCCGCACCAGTTCAGCGGCGGCATGCGCCAGCGAGTGATGATCGCCATCGCCCTCTCGTGCAATCCCAAGCTGCTCCTGGCCGACGAGCCGACCACCGCCCTCGACGTGACCATCCAGGCGCAGATCCTGCGCCTCATGAAGATACTGTCCCGCGAGTACGAGGCGGCGGTGATCGTCATCACCCACGACCTCGGCGTGGTCGCCGGCATGTGCCGGCGCATCCTCGTCATGTACGCCGGGCGCATCGTCGAGAGCGGTCTCGCCAAGCCGCTCTTCGCGCGGCCCCACCATCCCTACACGATCGGCCTGCTGAAGAGCGTGCCGCGCCTCAACGAGCCGCGCCGCGAGACCCTGCAGACGATCGCCGGCCTGCCCCCGGACCTCGCCAACCTGCCGCCGGGGTGCGCCTTCGCGCCACGCTGCTACCTGGCCACGGACGAGTGCTGGGCGGCGGTGCCCGAGCTCGAGCCCACCGATGAAGGTCGCCTCAGTGCGTGCTTCCACCGCGACCAGCTGCGCGACACGGCCGAGGTGAGCGCATGAGCGCCGCCGCCGCCACGGCCGGCGGCGACACTCTGGTCACGGTCGAGGACCTGCGCGTCCACTTCCCGATCACCAGCGGCATCGTCTTCCAGCGCAAGGTCGGCGCCGTGCACGCGGTCGACGGGCTCACTTTTGCGGTCAAGCGCGGCGAGACGCTCGGCCTCGTCGGCGAGAGCGGCTGCGGCAAGAGCACCACCGGCCGCGCGATCCTGCAGCTCATCCGCCCGACCACCGGCCGCGTGCTCTACGAGGGCGGTGACCTGGCCCATCTCTCCGGCGGCAAGCTGCGCGAGCAGCGCAAGCGCATGCAGATGATCTTCCAGGACCCGTACGCGAGCCTCAACGGCCGCATGACCATCGGCGACATCATCGGCGAGCCACTGCTGGTCCACAAGATGGGCTCGAAGAGAGAGCGCAAAGCCAAGGTGCGCGAGCTGCTCGAGACCGTCGGCATCAACGCCAACACCCTGAACCGCTACCCACACGAGTTCAGCGGCGGGCAGCGGCAGCGCATCGGCATCGCGCGGGCACTCGCTGTCGAGCCCAACTTCATCGTCTGCGACGAGCCCATCAGCGCCCTCGACGTCAGTATCCGCGCCCAGATCATCAACCTCCTGCAGCAGCTGCAGCGCGAGTTCGGACTCACCTACCTGTTCATCGCCCACGACCTCTCAGTGGTCCGGCACATCTCCGACCGCGTCGCCGTGATGTACCTGGGGCGCATCGTCGAGCTGGCCGAGAACGCGGTGCTCTACGAGGCCTCGATGCACCCCTACACGCAAGCGCTGCTCTCCGCGGTGCCGATCCCCGACCCGGCGGCCGAAGAGCTGCGCCGCCCGGTGGTGCTGAGCGGAGACGTGCCGAGCCCGGTCGAGCCGCCCAGCGGCTGTCACTTCCACACCCGCTGCCCGGCGGCGCAGACAGGGCTCTGCGACGTGGAGGACCCGCAGCTCGAAGAAGTGCGCCCCGGCCACTGGGCCGCCTGCCACCTCATCACGGCCACCGACTATCCACACATCCGCGCCGGCGAGGACGACCTCGCCGTGGTGGCCGAAGGGGGCGCGACGGCGTGAGCGACGAGCGCTTTCACCTCGAGCCCGAGACCGAGATAGACCTCGGGCTCAGTCATCCGGCGGGAGGCTCCGAGATAGCCACGGGCATGGGCGCCACCGGCATGTGGAACCCCGACGCCCTGCTCATCGAGCACCGCTCGTTGTGGGGCGAGATCTGGCGCCGCTTCCGCCGCGACAAGTTCGCGATGATCGGTGTGGTCGTCATCATCCTCCTCGTCCTCGTCGCCGTCTTCGCACCGTGGATCGCCCCCCATGACCCGACCAAGCAGTACGACGAGGGCCTGACCATGCAGGGCATGCCGGTCGGGCCCTCGTCGCGGTTCCCGCTCGGCACCGACACGCTGGGGCGCGACCTGCTCAGCCGCCTCATGTACGGCGCCCGGGTGTCGCTCGTGGTCGGCGTCTGCGCCAACGGCTTCGCGCTCATCCTCGGGGTGGTGTTCGGCCTCACGGCCGGCTACTTCCGCGGCTGGAGCGAGACCCTGCTCATGCGCCTGACCGACGTGATGATGGCGTTCCCCATCATCCTGCTGGCGGTAGCCCTCGTGTCGGTGCTCAAACCAGGCGTATGGATCCTCATCCTGGTGATCGGCATCGTCTACTGGACGCCGATGACGCGCGTGATCCACGGCGAGGTGCTCTCTATCCGCGAGAAGGAGTTCGTCGACGCGGCACGGCTCACCGGCTGCAACAACCGGCGTATCCTCTTCCGCCACATCCTGCCTCACCTGGTGGCGGTCATCCTCGTCTACACAAGCCTCGGCCTCGCCACCACGATCCTCTTCGAGGCGACGCTGAGCTACATCGGCCTCGGCGTCCAGCCGCCGACGCCGTCGTGGGGCCAGATGATCAG
>JBBQFA010000219.1:0-4830 GCA_038321515.1 Thermoleophilia bacterium
TCCGTCTCGGGCTTGGGAAGCGCATCGACAAGGTCAACGAGGCAGTCGGAGCAGCTCGTGAAGCCGGGCATGTACTCCGCGCCGCACTCCGGACAGATCACCTGACGCCTCCCTTTCGACCTGCTACAGCTAACGCACCGCCATGAGACCCCGCCCACATACGGCTATGGGCGGGACCCCGACGTCAGTACCGCTTGAGTTGTTAGAGTCTCCTCGAGGAGAGGAGATCGAGAGTGAAGACGTCACGCTTTTCCGAGTCGCAGATCGTCGCCGTCCTGCGCGAGGCGGAGGCGACCGAGGCGACCGTCGGCGCCATCTGCCATGCCCACGGCATCTCTGAGAACACCTTCTATCGCTGGCGTAAGCGCTACGGCACCATGGAGGTCTCCGAGGTCCGCCGCCTGCGTGAACTCGAATCTGAGAACGCGCGCCTCAAGCGTCTGCTCGCCGAGCGCGACCTGGAGATCGACGCGATCCGCGAAGTGTTGCGGGGAAAATGAGTGGCGCACCGGCCAGGCGGCAGGCGGTGCGCGAGCTGATCGCCGCCGGGCTCTCACAGACCAGGGCCTGCGTCGCCTTGGCCACCTCGCGCTCCTCGCTGGCCTACGTTCCCCGGGCGCGCCATGAGGAGGCTTTGCTGGCCGCCATCAAGGCCCTCCACAAGCGCAAGCCGCGTTGGGGCTACAAGCGCATCCACGCCCAGCTGCGCCGGGAGGGCCACCAGGTGAACCGCAAGCGCGTGCTGCGCCTCTGGCGCGAGCTCGGCTTCACGCTGCCGGCGCGGCGACCGCGCAAGCGACTGCGCAGCGGCGAGAGCGTGCCCTGCAAGGCCGAACGCGCCAACCATGTCTGGACCTACGACTTCATCTTCGACGCCACCGCCGGCGGACGCATGCTCAAGGTGCTGACGGTGGTCGATGAGTACACGCGCCAGGCCCTGGCCGCGACCGTCGGCCGCTCGCTGACCGCGGCCGGCGTGCAGAAGGAGCTCGAGCGGCTGTTCGTACTCCACGGCCGGCCGGCGGTGCTGCGCTCCGACAACGGGCCGGAGTTCGTCGCCTTCGAGCTCACCGCGTGGCTCGCAGAAGTCGGCGCCGCCACCTTCCACATCGAACCGGGCAAGCCCTGGCAGAACGGCTACGGCGAGTCGTTCAATGCTCGCCTGCGCGACGAGTGTCTCAACATGGAGGAGTTCTGGAGCCTGCCTCACGCTCGTGCGCTCATCGAGGCTTGGCGGATCGAGTACAACAGCGAACACCTGCACAGCTCGCTCGGCTACATGACGCCGGACGTGTTCGCCGCAGGCTGCGCGGCAGCGATC
Source organism: Thermoleophilia bacterium (assembly GCA_038321515.1). Taxonomy (GTDB): domain Bacteria; phylum Actinomycetota; class Thermoleophilia; order UBA2241; family UBA2241; genus CAIXSE01. Next base: position 1,322 of record JBBQFA010000219.1, read on the forward strand.
AACAAAGACGCCGCCTGAATGAATCGACTACGATGCCCAAGAACTGGAGATCCTGACATCAAGAGCAGTACTCAAGAAGGGGCCCGCCCAGCTACGCATCGCGATCCGGGTCGGGCACCTGTGCCGCGAGCTGGGACTCGATGCGGGAGAACCGCTGATCGATGGCTGAGAGGCCCGTGATGATCTCGTTCGGGCCCTTCTGCAGGATGTAGAAAATGCGGCCGATCCAGAGGATCGCAAAGGCGAGCCCGATCAGCCCGACGATCTCGAACACCGCTTACCTCCCATCGGTTGCGCCTAACGCGTATGGCATGACCCGCAAACCGCGGCTCAGCCACGCCTTCAACTCAGACTACCTCACTGCCGCGGTTTGTCGGCGTCGATACAATTGTTAGACGGACCGCCGCAACCACCCGCTCATTCAGGCGAGATGTCGAAATGGAGCACGTCCTCGCGAGTCCCAAGTCCGGAGTACAGCGAAATCGCGGGGGCATCACCGAGGTCCGCCTGCACGTAGATGATCCAGGCGCCCCTTTCGCGGGCAAGGCGCTTCACACGCTCGATCAGAGTGGTAGCGATTCCGCGTCGCCGATGCGATTCACGGACCGCGAGATCGTAGATGTAGAGCTCGCTGCGCTGCTGTTCGAACTTGCGAAGCTCGTAGCCGGCAAGCCCACCTACGACGGAGCCATCGTCGAGCGCGGCGACTGCGAAGAACGACGTATTGGAAAGCAAGGCGGTCAGGTAGGGGTCGTCAGGCTGAGCGGAGCAGTAAGTGTCACTGTCGTCGAATGCCTCGCCGAAGCAATCGAGCAGACCTCGCATCAGTCCGAGGTCGCCTTCGCGAAGCATGTGAACCTCGTAATGCGCACGCACCGACAACGAACCCCCGGTCATCCGAGTTCTGACGTTCCGTATAACGCACCGCGCGTAACCTGCGCGGGCCGCGGCTCCAAACTACTACAGAAACCGTTGACCGCGTCAGGTTGACGCGCTTGTTGTGTGGCGCACTCACCGGGGATCGAGGAGCTCATCGACGGTGAGTTGGATGTCCGCAGCGATCTTGCACAGCAGCGCCGGCGAGATGTCGCGGCCCGGGTGAAAGGGCACCGTCGTGCTGCGACCGTCCGGGTGGCGAAACTGCTTGTGCGAACCGCGCTGACGGACCTCCGCGAAGCCGTGGGCCTCAAGGAGAGCGACGACCTGCCGAGGCTTGAGGACCGGCAGTCTGCCCACGGCGGGTCAGGCGACCTGGATGATGCGCACGTCGACGAACTCGGACTCGAGCGCCGGCTCGCCGTCCTCCAGCAGCATCTCGATGACCTCGCGCAGGTTCTGCTGCAGCTCGTCGATGTCGGCGCCCTGGCTGTGGGCACCCGGCCATCCCGGCACGTAGCCGACCAGCAGATCGGTCTCGGGGTCACGCTCGACGACGAAGTGGTACGACCGCATGATCTCGCCTCCTTGCGACCCTCCTAGGATAGCCCACGCTCAGGCGAGAACACCAGACCTAGCGGCGAACGTCAACGTCTTGGGCATGAGTGGCGGCCCATGCCGTGCTGGTTGATTCTACCTCGCGCCGTCCGCTCGATGCCCTTGTTGGGCAGGAGCTGGCACAGCTCATCGTGCGACCTCGTCAACGACCGCCCTGAGCCTCCGCTCCAACGTCGCCGACGCCTTGGCGGTGAACAACGAGCGCAGTATCTGCTTCTTGCGCGAGTGCGGCAGAGCCTCATAGGCGGCCAGTCCGCCACTCATGCCCCTCAGCGCTCGCTCCAGGTCGACCGGGATGAGATCGGTCCGCTCGACCCTGAGGGCTAGGTCCCACTGGCCGTTGCCTTGAGCCTCGGTCACTGTGTCGAGTCCGGCACCGGTCATTAGACCCGTCTGCGTCATCTTCTCGACCCGGCGGATGTTGCTCGCTGACCAAGCGCTGCCTGGTTTGCGCGGGACGAACCGGAGCCAGTAGCGGGAGTCGTCGATACGGCGGTTGATCGCGTCCACCCAGCCGAAACACACGGCCTCCTCCTGCGCTTCGCGAAGGGTGAGCTGCCCCTTGCGAGGCCCGGACTTGTGGATGACGACTCTGGCCTCAGACTCACTGTCGTGGTGAGACTCGAACCACGCGCGCAGTTCACCGCGATCCGCGAAGTCCAAGAGAGCGGGATCCTCAACCACACGAACGACCCTTCTCTCTGCCCAACTACTATTCTGCAGTATGGAGAAGACCTCCGATGCCGCAGCCCTCTTCTGCATAAGACTGTACCATCACGTTCGGATGAGTGGCATATGCAGTCTGTGAGAGCCGCTCAAGACCCGTCCCGTCCTGTCGCCGCTGCTGTCGCCGGCGACCCCTTCTCTGAACGGCGCGGCCTCTCTGGCCCGTGGCAGACTAGGCCTCTCGTCGGGTTCGTTCGGCCTTCGCGTCAACGTCCTCAGCCGTCCCCAGCATGCGCTACCATCGACCGGTCGGGTCGCGTAGACTCCGAGTCCCACGTCACCGCCAGCCGCCCGGAGAACCCATGGCAGTCGAGCGCATCGAGCCACCAGCCAGCCCCCATCTGCCGCCGCACAACCTCGAGGCGGAGCAGTCGGTGCTCGGCGCCATGCTGGTCAATCCCAACGCGATCACGGCGGTGGCCGAGGCGCTCACCGCCGACGACTTCTACCGCGACACGCACCGCCTCATCTACCGCTCGGTGCTCACGCTCTTCGACAGGAGCGAGGAGGTGGACGTCGTCACGCTGAGCGCCCAACTCGAGCGCGACGGCATGCTGGAGCGAGCGGGCGGGCGCGACTTCGTGCACACCCTGGCCGAGTTCGTGCCGGCGGCGGCGAATGCCGCTCACTACGCGAGCATCGTGCGCGAGCAGAGCGTGCTGCGCTCGCTGATCCGCGTCGGCAACGAGATCGCCGAGCTCGGCTACCAGCACCCCGGCGACACCCACGACCTCCTCGACCGCTGCGAGCAGAAGGTCTTCGCCATCCAGCAGCAGCGCAGCGTCGGCGAGTTCGAGCACATCAAGCAGGTCCTGGTGCGCAACTTCGAGCGCCTGGGCGACCTGGAGAACAACCAGGGGCTCACCGGCATCGCCAGCGGCTTCGAGGGCATCGACAAGCTCACGGGCGGCTTCCAGAAGGCCAACCTCATCGTACTCGCCGCGCGCCCCGGCGTCGGCAAGACGAGCCTCGCCCTCAACATCGCGCAGCACGTTGCCGTCGACGCCAACAAGGCATCGCCTGACGGCAAGAAAGCCTCGGTCGCGATCTTCAGTCTCGAGATGAGCGCCGAGGAGCTCGGCGAGCGGCTCATGTGCTCGTCGGCGCGCGTCAGCTCGCACAAGGTGCGCACCGGCAGCCTCACGCCGGACGACCACGCCAAGCTCGTGCAGGCGGCGGGTGTACTCGAGAAGGCCGACATCTTCATCGACGACACCGCCGGCCTCAACATGTTCGAGCTGCGCACCAAGGCGCGGCGCCTGCAGTCCAAGCAGCCGCTCAGCCTCGTG
>JBBQFA010000220.1:0-4782 GCA_038321515.1 Thermoleophilia bacterium
GCGTCGGCTGCCTTGGCTACCCAAGCGGCCGTCTCTTCTTTGGGGAGCTCGAGCACGGCGGCCTGCACGGGAGCCGGCAGCGCGGCGAAGTCCGGATACGTCTTGTCGCCTTCGATGGCGCCACCGCCCGCATCGATCGGGTACACGGTCTTGCCCCGCTCCTTGAGTGCCCCGTAGGCGATCTTCGGGAAGGGCTTCTTGCTGCCCTGGTGGCCGACGATCGCGTAGGCGTCGCGGTCCCAGAAGCGTTCGCATTCTGACGGCATGGTCTCCTCCTTGATGGTCAGGCGGGCGCGGGCGGGTCAGGCGGGCGCGGGCGGGTCAGGCGAGGGCGGGCGGCGCAGCCGCTCCCGCCCCTGGTTCGTTCTCGCCGTAGCACTGGCCCGGTGCGACGATCTCGGGATAGCGGCCGGCGCTGCGCAGGGCCGCCCGCACCTCGTAGCAGAGGTGGCACTCGTCGGCGTACAACTCGCGCCGCGGTGTGTGGCCGACGGCTCGGGCCAGCGCCCACGGGCCCCCGGCAGCGATCTCGCGGATCACCGGGCGCGTCGCCGGGTCGTAGGCGTCGAGCACGGCGGCGAGGCCATCGGTGAGCACGTTCCCGGCGCTAATGCCCTGACACACCTGCAGCTCGCCGTCGGGGCCGACGTGAGCGCGGCCCGGCTCGCCGAAGTCCTCATAGGGGCAGGTGACCAGCGAGTCGGGCGGCCGGGTCGCTCGCTCGGGAGCGAGCGCGACTGCCGCCCGACCCTTGAACATTACTTCGCCGACGTCTCCGGAGCAGGCGCCGGGCACACCGATTTCAGCCGGCGCTCCGACCTCGAGCACGCCTACCGGAATGCCGAGCTCCCGCGCCGCCAGCACGGCGTTGCGCAACTGCTCCTCGTTCGCGCCCTCGACGAAGTAGGCATAGGACGAAAGAGAGAGGTCGCTGATGCCGAGATCGGCGAGCGGTTGCAGCCACACCCGGGCATCGGCGACGGACGTCGCCCAGAAGCAGTTGCTCACGATGCCGAAACCGAGGCCGCGCTCGCGGGCATGCTTCGCCGCCGCGAGCACGATCGGGTACGCCAGCGTCGGCTCGCCGCCCTCGAAGTACACGTCGCTGACGCCGCACGCCGCTGCCTGGTCGATGACGCTGGTCAGCTGCGCCAGCGTCATCGCGCCCTCGGCGTCCGGCGACCCCCAGACGAAGCAGTGGTCGCAGGAGTAGGTGCAGCGATACGTGACCAGGAAGTGGATGCCTTCGAGTCGGACGGCCATGCCGTCAGTCTACGCTGCGCCGCGTCCCGCCGCGCGACCAACCATCCACGCGGCTTCCGGACCGCATGAGGTAGACTCAGAGAATGAGAGTTCCCGACGTCCTAGCCCGCATCACTCACGACCCCGCCGTGATGGGGGGGCGCCCCTGCTTGCGCGGCATGCGCGTCACGGTCGGCACCATCGTGGGCCTGCTGGGTGCCGGCCACAGCATCGATGAGGTCCTCCTCGCGTATCCCTATCTGGAGAAGGACGACGTCCAAGCCGCTTTGGCATACGCGGCATGGCGCTCTGAGGAGATCGAGCTCCCGCTAGCGGCATCATGAAGCTCGTCGTGGACGCGAACCTCCCGCCGAAGTGGGTGGAGTTCCTGTCTGCGCGCGGGGTCGAGGCCGTCCACTGGGCTCAAGTGGGTGACCTCAGGGCGACCGACGCGACGATCATGAAGTGGGCGCGTGACAAGGGCTACGTCGTGTTCACCAGTGACCTTGACTTCTCCGCCATGCTGGCAATAGGTGGCGCCTCAGGACCGAGCGTCCTTCAGGTTCGCACCCAGGACGTCTTTCCTGAATCGATCGGAGCGCAGGTCATGCGTGTGCTGCTCGAGCAGAGTGAGGCGTTGACGAGCGGAGCGATCGTCACGATCGACGAGATCGCGGCACGTGTGCGCATCTTGCCCATCGGGAGGCGGCACGGTGCGGGAGAGCCCCGCTGACCACGGCTTCCGGCGAAGGGACCTGTTGGTGGACCTGCAGTTCGGCTCAGCAAGAACTTGCTCACCGCCGTCGGATTGACGAAGTATAGACTCACGTAGATACTATCGGCATGAAGCTCCAACGGGCGAAGGTCTTCCAGAACGGCGGCAGCCAGGCGGTCCGCCTGCCCCAGTCCTGTCGTTTTCCCGAGGGAGAACGGGAGGTCCTGGTGCGGCGCGAGGGTTCGCGGGTCATCCTTGAGCCGGTCGACAGCTGGCCCGCTTCGTTTCTGGATTGCCTCGGCGCCTGGGACGACGACATCGAGCGGCCCCCGCAGGCGAGTCTCGCCGACCTGGACCACGCGCGCTCCTGATGGGCGGGCTCCGCTTCATGCTCGACGCGGATACGGTCAGCTTTGCGCTCCGTGGCGTCCACGGTATCGGGGCGAAGATCGTCGAGCACCACCCGTCGCAGCTCTGCGTCAGCAGTATCACGCTCGCCGAGCTCCGGTTCGGCGCCGACCGCAAGCATTCCAAAAAGCTCCATCGGCTGATCGACGCCTTCATCGAGCCCATCGAGGTTCTGACCTTCGATGCCGCGGCTGCCGCCGGGTTCGGGCTGGTGGGAGCCGCTCTCGCGGAGGACGGAACCCCCATCGGCCAACTGGACACGCTCATTGCCGCGCACGCAGTTGCGGCGAGCCTGGTGCTGGTGACGAACAACACGCGGCACTACGCGCGCGTTCGCGGGCTCAGCACCGAGAACTGGTCGGCCTGACCGGACCGGCCCGAGGCGGCGCTCAGGCGGCCGGCAGCGGCAGCGATCGCCGCTTCGTCGCCGGGTCGAGACACCCAAAGCCTTGATGTAGTGAGCGTCCGTCGTCCAGGCGTCGTAGCTGCGTACGTGGTAGACGAGGTTGTCGTGGTCGCGGGCGACGTACCATTGCGTGTAGTCGCCGGACGCCGCGACCTGACGAGGCACGCTCACGAGGTCGAGCGCGTGGAAGGCCTGGTTGACGGCGGCGCGCGTGTCTGCGCCGTTGGTGGAGACGGCGGCGAGCATCGTGGCGCGCACGAAGCGCGAGGGCGGCGTCACGTCGCCGGGCAGACCGAGCAGACCGGTGCCGTTGCCGGTCGGCGTCACCTCGAGGCCCATGAGGTCGACGGGCGTGGCCTCGGCGGTCGTCAAGTTCACGTAGTTGCGCAGGTTGGTCGTGTGCCAGTCGAAGGTGGGCGAGTTCGTGAGCACGCCCACGGGGTTGTCGTGAAAGACGGGCTGGTCGCCCAGGAACTCCACCACGAGGTCGCCGCCGTGCGCGTCGTGGATGGCGAGGTGCATGGGGAAGGCGAAGTCGAGCAGCGGCTTCACCATGTCCGGCATCGCGACGCCGTCCGGCCAGAGCCGCCGGACCTGGGCGTTCCATACCTGCACGCCGGCGAACGCGTCACGCACGTCCTGGACGGTCGCGCACGTCCCCAGGATCCAGGAGCCGAAGTGGATGAGGTCGAGCGCCGGCGCGGCACCAGCCGCCGGCGGTGCGGTCGGCAGATCCGTCTCGGGCAGCCACAACGTGCCGATCGAAAGGCCGGCGTCGTTCAGGCCGTCGCAGGCGGCCCAGTCGAAGCCGAAGGCGTCCATGGCGACGTAGCCGTGCGTGTTCGTCCACTGCAGGGCGTCGACCGCGGTGCCCGTCGCGGTGGCCGCCCACTCGAGCCCGGCGGGCACCACCTGTACCCGCGAGCCGAGCTCCTGGGCGAAGTCCAACGTCCGCGCCGAGACGTGGAGGTCCTTGAGCTGGACGAGTCGCAGGTCGGCGCACATGGGAGTCCCCCTCTCGTGTCGAGGGGCATTGACGAGTCAGTATGGTATTGTATACGATACCGTTATGATCAGGCAAGTCGTCATCGACACGAATGTGTTCATCGCGGCGCTCCGCTCTCGTCGTGGCGCCTCGCATCGCCTGATGCTGCTCGTCGGCGATCCGGACTTCCAGATCAACCTGTCGGTGCCTCTGGTGGTCGAGTATGAGGACGTCGGCAAGCGGATGGCCGACGAGGTCGGGCTGTCAGCCGGAGACGTCGACGACATCATCGACTACCTGTGCAGCGTAGCCCGTTTGCGGGAGATTCACTTTCTTTGGCGCCCCGTGCTGAAGGACCCAGGAGACGACCACGTCCTGGAGCTGGCGGTGGAGGCGGAGTGCGACGTGATCATCACGCACAACGTGCGGGACTTCGCGGGCTCGGAGCGCTTCGGCATCAGCGCTATCACCCCGGGGGAGTTCCTGAAGAGCATCGGAGGTCGATCGTTAGCACCATTAGTCTGCGTCTGCCGGAGTCCCTGCACCGGAGGGTGCGCGAGCTCGCCGCGGAGGAGCACGTCTCCATCAATCAGCTCATCAGCACCGCGCTCGCCGAGAAGATGTCGGCGCTGATGACGGTCGAGTATATGGAGGAGCGCGCCGCCCGAGGCAGTCGCGAGAAGTTCGAGCGCGTCATGGCGAAGGTGCGCGACGCCGACCCCGACGAGGGCGACGGCTGAGCGCACCGGTCAGATCCGCGAGCGGAAGGCCTTGACCTCGCCGGCGAACCAGTCACCGGCGGCGTTCCTTGCGCCGGTGTAATCCTTGAAGAAGCGCGACTCGTTGGCCGTAGCGTGGCCAACGACGTTGGTGTTCTTGATGCCGAAGCGTGCCTTGAGGTAGCGCACCAGGCGCAGGCCGGCGGTGATCTGCTTGGGGCGGTTGAGGATCTGGCGGTCCATCCACTGGCCGCTGTGGCCGGCGCTCTCCTGCACGAACTCGATACCGAACGACTTCCAGTTCATG
>JBBQFA010000221.1:0-4759 GCA_038321515.1 Thermoleophilia bacterium
CTCTCCCTGATGAAAGTGGGTGGCCCAGTGAACGATGCGCTCCGTCTGAACGCCGACCTGGTCGACCGCGCCCGGGCCGCCGCCAGCGCGATCGCCGACGACATCCAGCAGCACATCGAGGACCACACGACCGACACCACCGAGCGCGCCACGCTTCGCCTGCTCGGCATCGCCGGCGTGAACGAGATCGACGTGCCGCTCGTCAACGTGGTCGCCGAGCACGCCCGCAGCCTGCTGCCGGGCGGCATCATGCGCCCGTTCGTCGACGCGATGCTGCAGTCGGGTAAGAGCGCCCAGCAGCTCGCCGAGGCCGTCACCGCCGGCGAGCTCGGGCTCGCCGAGGTCCCGGCCGAGCGGCGCGCCGCCGCAGAGGCACGCGCCGAGGAGCTCGCCCGTGAGGGCGTGGCGCGTATCGACTCTGTGCGCGCGCGCCGCAACGAGCTCGTCGCCGCGACCGGTGAGGCACTCAAGCCCTACGTGTACGTGATCGTCGCCACCGGCAATATCTACGAGGACGCGGCGCAGGCTCAGGCCGCAGCCCGCGCCGGCGCCGACGTGATCGCCGTGATCCGCACGACGGCGCAGAGCCTGCTCGACTACGTGCCCTACGGCGAGACCACCGAGGGCTTCGGTGGCACCTACGCCACCCAGGAGAACTTCCGTCTCATGCGCGCCGCCCTCGACGAGGTCGGCGATGAGCTCGGCCGCTACATCCGTCTCTGCAACTACGCCAGCGGCCTCTGCATGCCCGAGATCGCCACGATGGGTGCGCTCGAGCGCCTCGACATGATGCTGAACGACAGCATGTACGGCATCATCTTCCGCAACATCAACATGCAGCGGACGTTCGTCGACCAGTACCTCAGCCGCCTGATCAACGCCCGCGCCGGCATCATCATCAACACCGGCGAGGACAACTATCTCACCACCGCCGACGCCTTCGAGAAGGGCTTCACGGTGGTCAGCTCCGACTTCATCAACGAGGCGTTCGCCCTGCGCGCCAACCTCGAGCACTGGCAGATCGGCCTCGGGCACGCCTTCGAGATCAACCCCTCGACGCCGGACCAGGTCGTCTACCAGATCGCCGACGCGCAGCTGGTCCGCCAGCTGTTTCCCGGCTATCCGCTCAAGTACATGCCGCCCACCAAGTACATGCCGGGCGACATCTTCCAGGGCCACGTCATCGACGGCATGTTCAACTTCACCGGCATCTTCACCGGCCAGGAGATCATGCTGCTCGGGATGCTCACCGAGGCCCTGCACACGCCGCTCCTGCAGGACCGCTACCTGAGCATCAAGAACGCCAAGTACGTGTTCGAGAGCTGCCGCGGTCTAGCCGACGAAGTGACCTACAAGGCCGGCGGCAAGATCGAGCAGCGGGCCAACGACCAGTTGCAGAAGGCAGTGGAGCAGCTCGAGCACGTGCGCGACATCAGCCTCTTCCAAGCTCTGGAGGACGGCGAATTCGCCGACGTGAAGCGTGACCCGAACGGCGGTCGCGGCTTCGAAGGCGTCTTCAAGGTCACGCCGGACTACTTCAACCCGTTCTTCGCCGCGCTGCGTGAGGGCCGGATGAGCGGTGCTCCCGAGGGTCCGGCCCCCGGCGGCCCAGCGACGGCCAAAGAAGGGGGACACTAATGTTGATTCGACCGTACGGTGACACTCGTGACGACGGCGTCATCCAGTTCTCCTTCACGCTTCCGATGGCCTACTCGGTCAAGGCGCCCGACGTCGGCAAGCAGTTCCTCGAGAAGCTCGGCTTTCACACTGTGGGCATCGCCGAATGTAAGGCGATCGACCCCGAATACACCTTCTTCGTCGCTTACGGGCGCACGGATGCAGGCATCGACCCCGACGAGGTGAAGGGCGACTACCTCGAGGTCGACGAGATGGACTACTACGCCATCAACACGCTGATCAAGGAGAAGCTCGGACGCAGGCTCAGCGTCGTCGGCGCGGCGATCGAGAGCGACGCCCACACCGTGGGCATCGACGCGATCATGAACATGAAGGGCTTCGCCGGGAACTACGGGCTCGAGCGGTATCCGGAGATGGACGCCCTCAACATGGGCTCGCAGATCCCCTGTGCTCAGCTCGTCAAGACGGCGCTCGAGCGCGATGCCGACGCAATTCTGGTGAGCCAGATCGTCACCCAGAAAAACATCCACGTGCAGCACCTCACCCAGCTCATCGAGCTGCTCGAGGCCGAGGGTGTGCGCGAGCGCTTCGTCCTCATCGTCGGCGGACCGCGCATCAACAACGCGTTCGCCAAGGAACTGGGCTACGACGCCGGCTTCGGCCCGCGCACGACGCCGCTCGAAGTGGCGTCGTTCCTGGCGCAGGAAGTCGTCCGGCGCCGCGCAGAGACGTGAACCGGTAGCATGCAGAAGAACCACACCAAGCAATGTGTCGTGACGCAGAGCGTGCATCTCGCAACGGGGGCTGCAGCCACACACGCAACGTCACCAGGAGGAAGTAGTGCCTGACAACGACATCGTCATCCTTTCCGCGGTACGTACCGCCCAAGGCCGCTTCATGGGCGGCTTCGCCAAGACCGCGGCAGTGGATCTGGGCGCTCTCGTCATGAAGGAGGCGCTCGACCGCGCCGGCGTCAAGGGCGAGCAGCTCGAAGAGGTCATCTTCGGCAACGTGATCCAGGCCGGCCTGGGCCAGAATACCGCCCGCCAGGCCGAGCTCAAGGCCGGCATCCCCGTCGACGTGCCGGCGATCACCGTCAACCGCGTCTGCGTGTCCAGCGCCTCGGCACTCGCCATGGCCGCCAACGCCATCAAGGCCGGCGAGGGCGATATCTACCTGGTCGGCGGCATGGAGAACATGACCCGCGCGCCGTGGGTCCTGCAAGACGGGCGCAGCGGGTACCGCATGGGCATGCCCACCGACAAGATGTACGACACGATGGTCTGGGACGGCCTCTGGGACGCCTCCAACAACTACCACATGGGCGTCACGGCCGAAAACCTGAGCGAGAAGTTCGGCATCACCCGTGAGCAGCAGGACGAGGTCGCCTACAAGAGCCACCTCAACGCCGTGGCGGCCATCGACAGCGGGCGCTTCAAGGACGAGATCGTCCCCGTCGTGATCCCGCAGCGCAGGGGCGACCCGGTCGTCATCGATACCGACGAGTGCCCGCGCCGCGACGCCAGCCTCGAATCGATGGCCAAGCTCAAGCCGTTCTTCAAGGAGGGCGGCGTCGTGACCGCCGGCAATGCATCGGCCCTCAGTGACGGCGCGAGCGCGGTCGTCGTGACCTCGCGCAAGAAGGCCGCCGAGCTCGGCCTCAAGCCGATCGCCACGCTGGTCAGCTCCGCGACCGCCGCCTGTGAGCCCGCGATCATGGGCCTCGGCGAGACCAAGGCCGCCCAGCTGGCGCTGCAGAAGGCCGACCTCACCGCCAAGGACGTCGACCTCGCCGAATTCAACGAGGCGTTCGCCTGCGTCGCCGCGCTGGCGACCCGCGAGGTCGGCCTCGACCCCGACATCGTCAACGTCAACGGTGGCGCGGTCGCTCTCGGCCACCCGCTCGGCAACACCGGTACGCGCATGATCGTGACGCTCATCCATGAGCTGCAGAAGCGCGGCAAGACCATAGGCCTCACCGGCGCCTGCGTGGGTGGCGGCCAGGGCGCCGGCTCCGTCATCAAGATCGAGGGCTGACACACCTCGCGGGAAGGGAGACAGAATGAAGGAAGGCAATAAGTTCGGCTCTCACAGGGTCATCGAGCCCAAGGGCGTCTTGCCGCAGCCGGCGTGGCAGGTCGACAACACGATGGAGATCGCCGACAACGAGATCCTCATCGACGTCGACACGCTCAACATCGACGCGGCCAGCTTCACGCAGATCGAGGAGGCCGAGGGCGGCGACGTGCAGAAGATGGCGCGCCACAGCCTCGACATCATCGCCAAGCGGGGCAAGCACCACAATCCCGACACGGGCTCCGGCGGCATGCTGCTTGGCACCGTGGCGGCGATCGGCCCCAAGCTCGCGGACCGCGACCTCAAGGTCGGCGATCGCATCGCCACCCTGGTCTCGCTTTCATTGACCCCGCTCAAGGTGGACGAGGTCATCTCGATCAACAAGGACACCTGCCAGGTCAAGGTCAAGGCGCAGGCGATCCTCTTTGAGACGGGCATCTACGCCAAGATGCCCGCCGACATGGACGAAGCGCTGGCGCTGGCGATCTTCGACGTGGCCGGCGCCCCGGCCCAGGCAGCCAAGCTGAGCAAGCCCGGCCAGACGGTGTTCATCATCGGCGCCGGCGGCAAGAGCGGCCTTCTTTGCGCCTACGAGGCGAAGAAGCGCGTCAAGCCCACGGGCAGGGTCATCTGCCTGGTGCACGGCGACGCCGGCAAGAAGCGGCTCGAGAAGGCTGGCTTTGCAGATGTCATCATCCAGGGCTCGGCGACCGACCAGCTCTTCGTGTACGAAGAGGTCAAGAAGGCTACGGGCGGCGAGATGGCCGACCTCACCATCAACTGCGTCGACATTCCCAACACCGAGATGGCCTCGGTCCTCGCGACCAAAGACACCGGGACAGTCTACTTCTTCAGCATGGCGACCAGCTTCACCTCGGCTGCTCTCGGTGCCGAAGGCATCGGCGCGGACACGCTGATGATCATCGGCAACGGCTACACCAAGGACCACGCCGTGATCTCGCTCGAGGTCGTGCGCGAGAGCCCGATCCTCATGGAGCTCTTCAAGGACACGTACGCCACCGGCGCCGGGAACCCCGAGCCGGTC
>JBBQFA010000222.1:0-4710 GCA_038321515.1 Thermoleophilia bacterium
GACGATCACGCCGATGAGGATCAGCGCCGCGCCGAGCGCGAACCGCCAGGTGAGCGCATCGAGGCCGAACACGAGGCCAAAGAGGCCGGCGAACAGGCCCTCGAGGCCGAGGATCACTGCCGCCCGCGTCGAGGTGGTGGATTTCTGCGCCCAGGCCTGCACGAGAAAGCCGAACACGGTGCCGCTGGCGGCGGTCCAGACGATGGCCGCCCATGCCCGCCAGCCGAAGTCAACGGTGACGTGCTCGACGAATGGGGTGACGACGACGAACAGCGCGGCCGCGGCCGCGATCTGCGTCAGCGCCAGGACGGCGGGGCTGGTGCGCGGCGCGAAGAAGCCGGTGGCGGCAATCTGCGCCGCGAACCCGAGAGCGCCGACCAAGGTGAGCAGATCGCCGCGACTCATGCCGACGCCGCCGCGCAGGCTCAGAAAGCCGAGGCCGATGGTCGCCAGGGCGGCGCCGCCGATCTGCAGCCATCCGGGCGAGCGGCGCGCGACGATCCAGTAGAGAAACGGCACCATCACGATGTACAGACTGGTGATGAAGCCGCTCTTGCCGGGGGTCGTCCACTGCAGGCCGATGGTCTGGGCCGCGAAGGCGATGAAGAGGAAGCCGCCCAGGACGGCGCCGTAGAGCCACTCGCGGCGTCCGATCCGGGTGATGGTTCGCGGCATCACCGCGGCGAGCAGGAGCGCCGCGATGACGTGCCTCCACAGCAGGTAGGTCATGGGGCCGGTGTCGGCGATCGCGTCCTTGATGACGACGAAGTTGAGGCCCCAGACGACGGCGACGCTGAGCAGCGCCGCGTCGGCGACGAGCCCACGGCGGCGCGGGGACAGGCCGGGCGGCGGGGCCGCAGGCGCTCCGCCGTGCTCGTCGGCCGCCGGGTGGGTCACGCGGTGAAGCCGCCGTCGACCAGCCACGCGTCACCAGTTACGAAGCTCGCCTCGTCACTGGCGACGAAGGCCACCACGGCGGCGACCTCCTCGGGGCGGCCGACTCTGCCGACGGGGTACCCGTCGGCCTGCACGGCCGCGTACGCCTCGGGGTCCGCCGCGTTGGCTATGGCGTTCGCCATCATCGGCGTCTCGATGATGCCCGGCGAGACGGCGCAGACGCGCACCCCGTCGGGTCCGTGGTCGTGCGCCAGCGTGCGCACAAGGTTGCTGAGCCCGGCTTTGGAGGCGCCGTACGCCGCGGCGCCGGGCTCTCCGTGCGTAGCCGAGTCGCTGGCGATGACGACGATCACGCCGCCGCCGGCCGCGACCATAGGCGAGAGCGCCGCCTGCATCGTGAAGAAGGCGCCCTTGAGATTGGTCTCGAGCACGCCGTCCCAGTCGTCTTCGCTGACGTCGAGCGTCGGGCGCTCGTCCCACACTCCAGCGCAGTACACCAGCACGTCCAGCTGCCCGTAGCGCTCCATCGTCGCGGTGACGATCGCCTGGCAGTCGCCGACGACCCGCACGTCGCCCGTGACCCAGCCGTGCTTGCCCTCCGGGAGCAGGTTCTCGGCCACGACGCGCGTCTTGACCTCGTCGCGCCCCGCGACCATGACCGCGCAGCCCTCCACGGCGAGGCGCCGCGCGCAGGCCTCGCCGATACCCGACGACCCGCCGGTGACCAATACGACCTTGTCCGCCAGACCCTCCACGATGACCTCCTTCGGCGACGAGCGACCTGGTGACAGCCTACAACGGCGGCGGCGTCAGGACGTCACGCGTAGTTGCGCAACAGGTAGCGGTCGACCGATCAGGCCGCCACCCCGCACCAGCGCATCATCGTCAGCGCGATCGCGGCGCTGAAGTCGACGAGACCCTGGACGCTGACGCGCTCGTTCACGGCGTGCGCCGTCTCGATGCCGTCCGGCCCGAAGCTGAAGGTCGGCGTGCCGGCGCGCGTGAACGTCGCCGCGTCATGCCAGCTGTTCAGGCCGGCCGGCTTGCCCTGGTGGCCGAGCGCGCCGGCGCAGCCCAGCGCGATCGTGACGAGCGGATGTCCGGCCGGCATCTCGGCCGGCACGACGTCGTCGCTCCAGGTGAACGTCAGCGGATGCGCGGCGAACCACGGGTCGCCGGCGACGGCCCTGGTGAGGCGGTCGATCACTTCGGCCTCGACCGCCTTGCCCGTCCCCTCGGCGTCGACGTGCTGGGGCAGGTACGTGATGTCGCAGGTCACGTCGCAGGAGGCGGGGATCGTCACCATCCAGGTGCCGCCGTTCACGATCGTCGGGACGATATCGCCGGGGGCGAGCAGCGGGTGGACGTGGTCGGGGCGCGCCTTCCACTCCTCACGCAGCGCGCCTACGCCGTCGAGCACCGTCACCAGCTTCTCGATGGCGTTCACGCCGCCGCCCTCGCGCCAGTCGGCCTGCGGCATCTCGGCGTGCCCGGCTCGCCCGGCAATGGTGATCGTCGGCGTGACCGTCCCGCGACAGGTGACCCAGGCGTCAAAGTCCGTGGCCTCGGCGGCGATACCGGCGTCGGCCTTCACGCCGTGCGACACCGCTGCCCGCCCGCCGGCGCCCGACGACTCCTCGTCGGTGACGGTGCAGAAGACGACGTCGCCGGCCAGCTTGACGCCCTGGAGGCGCAGCGTCTCCAGGGCGATCACCAGGGCGGCGACTCCGCCCTTCATGTCGTTGGCGCCGCGGCCGAAGAGGTAGCCGTTGCGCTCGGTGAGGACGAACGGGTCGCTGAGCCACTGCTCGCGCGGCTCCACGTCCACCGCGTCGATGTGGCCGTTGAGCAGGATGCTGCGGCCGCCGGTGGCGCCGGGGAGGACGGCCACGAGCTGCGGCCGGCCGATGAAGTCGAGTCCGGCCGGCACAAAGCGGTCGCCGGCGCCGGTCGGCGCGGGCTCCCACAGGTCGGACGTTGCGCCAAGCGCGTCGAGGCGCGCGGCGAGCAGCCGCTGCAGCTTCTCCTCGTCGCGCGCCGTCTCGCCGGCGAGACGAGCCGTGGTGTTGCAGGCGACCAGCTCCGCGGCCAGGCCGACGAGCTCGTCCTTCGCCGCGCGAACGGCTTCGACCACGCGCTCCTCAAGCGCCGACTGCAGCTCCACGCGCTACCTCCTCCGATGCCGTTCATCCTGGCCACGGCGGCGTACAATGGCGACGCTGGAGCCACGCCACGATTCTACGCCGTCCGAGCGGACGCGAGACGATCAGGAGGACCGATGGGCGACCTGCACGACACCAGGATCCGCGTGATCAAGCCCGAGGACATGAGCTGGCAAGAGGCGAAGCGCTACCCCGATGAGACCGACCCGCCGGGTCAGGAGTTCACCGGCGCGATGTCGGTCGACGACAAGTTCAGCTTCGGCCTTTGGCAGCGGGACATGCAACGCCGCCACTTCGAGCGTCCGTACCACGAGGTCGCCTACATCATCGAGGGCGAGGTGGAGCTCACCGACGACGACGGCGAGGTGTACGTTGCCGGCCCCGGCGACATCGTGATCACGCCCAAGGGCAGCAAGGGGTATTGGAAGAACCTCAGCCCGGTGAAGAAGGTCTGGGGGATCTACGAAGAGGCCGGCGTGGGCCTCAACCCATACATCGGCCCCGGGGCGTTCTGAGGCGCCGAGCGAAGCGGGCGGCGCGCCTGATCCAGCGGCGCGCCGCACTCGCTCCGCCGTTCTCAACGAGCCGCGCTCGCTCCGCCGTTCTCAGCGCACCGTGACCGCGAAGCGCGCGGTACCCCGGCCGCCGTCGCCGTCCGTCACGCGCAGCGTGACGGTGCAGCGGCGGCCGCGCGGACCCGCATAGCGGTGGGACAGCGCGAACGTCTTGTCGGCGCGAAGGCGCAACGCCCGCCGCACCGAACCGTCGCCGTAGGTCACCCAGCCCGCCCAGCTGTCGGCGCCCGGGTCGGCGAACGAGCAGGTCCGCGTGAGGCGGGAGCCGGCACGGACCTTGGCGCCGCGGCCGCCCCTCACGACCGGCGCCACGTTCTTCACCGCCACCACGACGGTCGCGGCAGCCGTGTCGGCGAGGTCATTGGTCACGACCACGCGTACGCTGCGCTCGCCGTCGTCCGGCCAGGTCTGCGCCAGGCCGAAGCTCTTGTCGAACGCGAGTGAGAGCGGGGCCGGGGCCGCTACGCCGCCGGCCGCGTCGTAGTCCACCGTCGCCGACCAGACCGAGCCGGCGTCGTCGACGAAGCTGCCGGCGCGCGTCCACGGAGTGCCCTCGCGCGCCGTCGCCACAGCCGGCAGGCTCACGGTGAAGGCGCTCGGCAGCAGAGCCCGCGAGTCCACGACCTCGAAGTCAGCGCCCGTGACCCGGTCCAGACTACGCAGGGCATCGTCGTCCCAGCGCGGGTCCGGCGAGCCACCGACGTACCAGTCGGCGCCGTTGTCGGCGACCATCATCCCGTACTTCTTGAGGCCGCGGAGGATGGTCTGCACCTCGGCCGGGAATCCGCTCACATCGAAGTCGGCGCGCAGCCGCACGCGCAACCCCATGGGTGGCAGGTCGGGGTCCGTATCGTCACTCGCGAAGTGCGTCGCCGGGTAGACATAGGCCTTTTGCGACTCCGCCACCGTGAAGCGGAGCGCGTGGTCGAGCACGCCCTCACCGACGATCTCGTCGTAGCGCGCCAGCCCCGGCAGGATCGGCAGTCCGGCGGCGTCGCAACTCGTCCAGCCGTCCGGCCGGAGCGCGTTGCTGGTGAGGTCGAAGACCGCGCCGGAGCCGGCGTTCCACGAGCCGT
>JBBQFA010000223.1:0-4710 GCA_038321515.1 Thermoleophilia bacterium
CCAACGCGTCGGCGCCGCCGCAGAGCGTGAGCGGCGGGCGGCGGCGTGCTTCGGCGGCGGAGCCGGCGATGGCCAAGGCCATCGCGACCGCCGCCTCGGCCTGTGCGGCCGACGTCAGCGTCGCCAGCATCAGGTGCTTGCTGGTGCCGGCGAAGCAGCGCGCCAGCTCGGCGAGCGGCGTCTCGCCGGCGGCGCGCACGGGCGGGCCGGCGATCACGGCGACCTCGGGCAGCGCGTCGGCCAGTCTGCAGGATACGTCCAGGTCAGCGGCGGTCGATTGCACCGGGCCGCCGCCGGCGCGCGGGCGCACTCGAGCGGCGCGGCCGTCCGGACCGGCCGTGGCGACACCGGCCGCCAGCCACACCTGGCCGGCGCCGACGGTCAGGTCGCGTCCGGGGACACGGCCGGCAAGGACGAAACTGCCGGGCGCCGACCTGGCCGCGGCCTCGGTTGCGGCGCCTTCGGCACCCAGCAACCCGAGCGCGGCCGCGTGCACGCAGGCCACGTCGTCGTCGCTCAAAACGCGCAGCGCCAGCCGGGCCGGCGAGGTCAGGATCGGGCGCAGCTCGCTCACGCGCCGCTCCTTTCAGCTTCGGCGAGCACGGCGCGCAGCCGCTCTCGCACGGACTCCTCCAACGCGAAGCCGCGCGGCTCGTCGCGCAGCACCTGCGTCTTCGCGGCCACGCGTTCCTTCAGCGTGCTCGCGCCAGCGGCGGACCAACGGTCGTGTGTGGCGCGGTCGAAGAGCGTCGGCGTCCACGTCTCGCGGTGATGCCGGCGCGTGAAGCCCCGGCCCAGGTGGCTGCCGCCGGGCCCGACGGCGTCGATCTCGTTCAGCGCCAGCGCTTCATCGTCGACGCCGACCTCGACGAGCAGGGCGCGGGCGTAGCCGACCAGCTCCTCACCCAGGACGATCGTCTCGTAGCTGCTTTGCAGGCCGCTCTCGAGGTAGCCGACGTCGTGCAGCAGCGTGGCGCGGCTGAGCGCGCCAAGCACCGCCGTGATGCCGGCCTCGGCGGCCCACTGTTCGTCCAAGCTCTTGGCATCCGCGACCGCCGCGTAGGCGAAGCTCGGCAGGCCGTAGAAGCGAGCGAGGTCGGTGGCGGCGGCGTTGCCGAGAAAGTGCTCGGGGGCGCCGTAGACGTCCACGGCGGTGCGCATGTCGAAGGCGCCGCAGCCGACTCCATACACAAACGGCGCGCCGCTCTTCGTCAGCTGATGGACGACCAGCCCGCTCAGCGTCTCGGCGTTGCCGACCACGATGGTCGCGGTCATGGAGGCCGGCGCCGTCGTACCCGCCGCGGGCGCCGGCGCGTAGATCAGCGGGATCTCGAGCTCGGCGCACGCCTGGACCTTGTCGAGCGCGTCCTCGCTGTGGATCAGCGGCGGATTGGGCATCGCGTAGCAGCCGAAGCTGCGCGCTTCGCCACACATCGCGGCCATGTCGCGCATACGGCGCAGGCTTACTGAGTCGTGCGCCGTGGTCAGCAGCGGCTTACGCGTGCCGGCCAGCATGGCGGCGAACTGCGCCAGGTCGCCGACCTCGGCCGGCACGTCGCTCGGCAGACCCATACTCATCACGAAGTCGAGGTTGGGGAGCCGCTCGGCCAGCGCCGCCATGCCCTCGACGTCGGCGGTCGTGCTCTGGCGGCGCTCGCCGGTGTCGGGGTCGGTGACGTAGACACAGTCCGACCCCGTACCGAAGTAGCTGTTGCCGTCCTGAAGCTCGAGGCCGCCGAGCTCGCCGCGGCGGGCATGGGCGTGACCGCCGCCACCGCCGGACGCGCCGCGCTCCTTGAGCGCGAAGCGGCGCGGCGCGCTCTGCAGGGCGGCGTCCACCAGAGAGGCCGGGATGCGGGCGCGCGTGCCGTCGAGGCGCGCGCCCGCATCCGCCAGAAGCTCGCGGGCACCGGCGTGACGCACCTCCACGCCGGTCTCCTCGAGCAGCGCCAGAGTCGCCTCGTGCACGCGCCAGCAGGCGGCGTCGTCCCAGACGATTAGGCGGGCGGCAGGCATCAGCGGCTCCGGGCGGCGGGCCTCAGGCCCCCGCCAGCTCCTTGTCGGCGCGGTCGACGATCGCGCGCAGCTCCTTGGCCACGTCCTCGGGCAGCGGCTCGGGCCGGTAGTTCGCGAGGATGTCGTCGGCGATCTCTGTCGCCTTCTCCAAAGCGCCCTTCTTGCCCTCGCGCAGCCAGCTGTCGTAGGGGGTGCGGTCCCAGACGGTCGGGCGCCAGATCTCCTTCATGTGCCGGCGTGTGTGCTTCTCGGCGAGGTAGGTGCCGTTCGGCCCGACCTTCTTGATCACGTCGAGCGCCAGCGTCTCGTCGTCCACGACGATGCCGCCGGCGACCTTCTGCACGATGCCGTAGATCTCGGTCTCCATGACCATGTGCGGATAGCTGAGGATCTTGGAGCCGTTGAGCAGGCCGGCGCCGTTCATCATGTCGGCGCTGCTCATGACGCTGGCGAGGGTGCTGAGCGAGTCGTCGATCGCCGCCTGCCAGTCGGGCTCCTTGGCGCCGGTGGCCATGGTGCCCATCGCCATGGGCACGCCGTAGAAGTGGGCGAGCTGGGTGGACGCGGCGGCGAGCAGGTAATCCTCGGGCGAGCCGCCGGTGTAGCCGCCGGTCTTGAGGTCGATGACGCTCGGGGCGCCGGCGAAAAAGGCGGGCACGCCAGGGAACGCGAGCTCGAGGAGCACGACGCCACTGAGCGCCTCGGCGTTCTGGACGACGAGGGTGCCGGCCAGCGTCGCCGGGCCGGTGCCGGCCGCGAGCGGCATGGGCATGAAACCGCTGGCCAGCCCATGCTCGGCGGCCACGAGGTTCGCCTCGAGGTTGGGGCCGTCGTGCGCCAGCGGATCGACGGCGCACTGCATGAAGCTGAGGATCGGGCGCTCGCGCAGCTTGTCCGTGCCCCCGGCGATGGCGGCCGCCATCTCGACGAGGTAGCGGGCGGGCTTCTCGCCGACGGTGGTCACCGTCTGAAAGTGCTTGCTGGTGTTGGTGAACACGGCCTCGGCGTCGTGCAGCGCCTTGGTGGCCGGGGGAACGTCCTGGCTGGTGACCACGGGGCCCCAGTAGTAGCTGATGTTGGGGAGCGCGTCGACGAAGCGGGCGCTGGTCGCCGCGTCGGCCTTGGTGCTCGGCCGCTTCTCGCCGGTCTTGTGGTCGAAGACGAAGACGCCGGAGCCGTCGTTGCTCAGGTAGCAGTGCTTGCCGTCGATGAGCATGTCGCAGGCAGGGTCGCGGCCGGCGAGCACGTAGCTGTCCGGCACCTGCGAGACGGCCTCCATGACGATCGCGCGAGGGAGCTTGGCGACCTGCGTCGCGCGGTCGACCTCACAGCCGTTCTTCTCGAGGATGTCGAGGGCCTTCTCGCTGGGAAAGCGGATGCCGACGCTCTCGAGCACATCGAGAGTGGCCTCGTGGATGCGCTCGAGCTCGCTGGGGTTCAGTACGTCCCACCAGAGACGCGGGCTGATCGGGTTGATCCGGGTGGTCATGACGGCAACCTCGCAGGGGTCCGACGACAGGTCAATGGGGCAAGTCGGCGGGCGGGCGTCGCGGCGATGCAGAAAGGGGCCCGTCCGCGGGGAGCGGACGGGCTTACAGACCGCAGGAGCGGTTGATCGTGCTGATGTTGATGCTGGGGATGGCAGGCACGGGCCGGAGTCTATCACCGCCCCAACGCGCGGCAAAACGCCGCCCGTTTGCCCGCCTTGCAGCGGTTTCGTGCCGCCTCTCGCGGCCCGTCGTCCAGGGCGACGCCCTCGCAGCGCTTCGACGACTCGACGCTCTGCACGCGCACCGTCTCCGACAGCGCGCTGAGCAGCCGGGGGCCCGCCGTTCGGAGCGTTCAGTCATCGTGATGACGTCAGTCGCGCGTGCGCGCGCCGAAGAGCTGCCCACGACCGGCCAGCTCACCGACCGGCACCGCCTCGACCTGCTCGGCCAGCGAGTACCGGCGCTCACCAGGGTAGACCACGGCGACGCGCTCCAGGCCCAGGTCGGCGAGCGCGATCCTGATGGACGGCGTCATCCTGGGCGCGTCGGTGCGCTTGCACTCGACGCCGAACAGGCGATCGCCACGACGGAGGATCAGGTCGATCTCGGCGCCCTGGTGGGTGGCCCAGAAGAACGCCTCGTCGTGCGGCTCGGCAGCCAGGACTTGCTCGACGACGAAGCCTTCCCAAGAGGCGCCGAGCTTGGGGTGACTCATCAGGTCCTTCGCCGCGTCGATGCCCAGCAGCCGATGCAGCAGGCCGCTGTCGCGCACGTAGACCTTCGGAGCCTTGACCTGCCGCTTGCGCAGATTGACGTGCCATGGCTGGAGCTGCCTGACCATGAAGGCGTCCGTCAGCAGGTCGAGGTAGCGGCGCACGGTCGACTCGCTCACCCCCAGCGTTCGGGCAGGGTCGACAGTGCGCCAGGTCTGACCGTGGTAGTGCGCCACGATCGTCCAGAAGCGTCGCAAGGCCGTGGCCGGCACGCGCACCCCCCACTGCGGGAGATCGCGCTCCAGGAGTGCCTGGACGAACTGGCTGCGCCACGTGATGCTGTCCGTCTCCGTCGCGGCCAGATACGAAAGCGGGAAGCCGCCCCGTAGCCACAACGCATCGAGGACGTCCGCGCCGACCTCCTCCAGCGAGAAGCCGTCGATGGTGATGCGCTCGGAGCGCCCGGCCAGACTCTCCGAGGTCTGGCGCAG